>CAIWVT010000316.1 GCA_903916135.1 uncultured bacterium | reverse complement strand
ATCTTATTTATCTCACGATTAAACCAATCGCCGTGCACCATTATCATGGTACTCAACTTCTCGGTGAGATTGAAGGCAGCATTCACATTGGCTTCCAAGCGTGTTTTCTCATTTCCGTAGATGTTCACAAAAAGCTTCTCCGAATTGGCAGGCTTTTTATATTCTATGTTTATCTGTCCTGTGGTTGACTCATAGCCATTGATTACGGATGATGTCCCCTTCGAGATTTGTATGCTTTGCATCCAGGAGCCAGGGATGTAGTTCAATCCGTAAGAAGAAGCCAAACCGCGTATCAGAGGAATGTTCTCGGTCTGTATCTGACTATAGATACCCGACAAGCCAAGCAATTGTATCTGTTTTGCCCCAGTGATGGCATCGCTATAGGACACGTCCACCGAAGCATTCGTCTCGAAGCTCTCCGACAGATTGCAGCAAGCTGCCTTATACAATTCAGTGGTCGTAACAATTTGTGTCTTCCGTGGATCTAAATGCGAGATGAAGCTACCATCCATTTTTTCGTTAATCTCCACTTGCGACAACTGTACATTGCTGCGCGTCATCGTATGGGTGATTTTGCTTTCGTCTGCGGCGATAGTTAGCGTATCTGTTTTGCAGCCCAGCATACTAAAAATTAAACGCAAGTCGCTCACGCCTGATTTTGATATTTTAAACTTTCCGTTTGCATCAGTCGAAGTGGCATTTGAGGTGCCATTCCAATAAACCGTTACGCCCGGAACAGGATTTTTCTCGTTTTTTTCGTTCATATCATATACCGTACCCGATATGTTTTGAGCGAAAGCTGCCACCGTATTCATCAATAGGAATAGTGCAGCGATTATAATTTTGTTTTTCATGGTGTTTGCCTTTTTTAATTTTATTGAAACTAATTTAATTACATAAGGGTTTAATCATGCCAATATACATCATGAAATAGTAAACCCTCAAACCGTCTGAAAGCTATATAGCTTTCGTTAGGAAGGCAAATCTGTCTTGATATTTTTAATAAAATGTAGAAGTTTAATTCCGAAAAGCAGTAAGGGAGGCGGGCGATACTCAGACAATACCGAAATGTACTGTACTTCCTCTATCGTTGACTTCAATAAGATGATTTTAGGAATATTCAGCACAAGCTTAATCAGATTGTCGCTCGAAAATTGATAAGTAAAGATTGTGCTTATCTTAACAAATTTGTTTTCATTCTTGCAGCAAGGCACATTGCCAACAGCGCAAGCGTCCTTTGAGTCAACCGCAGTCATTTCACAACATGAAGTTGTACGTCCAAAGATTTCAGGGAAGAAAGCGACTTTCGTTGTACCCGCCATGCGGCAGGAGTGCATTTGCATAGAAATACCACTTGTGCTAATTGCAAAAGCAATTAAACAAATGATGGCTACCGATTTCTTTACAAAGTTCATGTTTTTTATTTATATGCAAAGGTACTTATTTGTTTAAATATACAAGGAATTATTATTCTTAATAAATCATAATATGGCAAATCATGGAGAATTGGTTGATTGGGTTAATTGGTTAATTGAGTTTATTAGTAGGAGTGCGAAGTTGCAAACTTCGGCACAACGGGTAAGCCAATAAAAAAAACGTCAGAGTTTCCCCTGACGCTTTTTTCGCGTATCGGTGCATTATTGCTTTCGCCATTCGCTTTGACGTCTTAATTAAATCCGTTTCCGACACAGCTAAGAAATTTCCCTGATGCAAAGATACAATAATTTTATCAAATAGCGCAAAAAAATATCCTACCGAATAGACCTACGACCATTTACATGCTCGTAATCTCAGACATCAATAGGATATTTTTTAAAATTCAACGATTATTATCCGCAAATAAAATTCTGATGCAAAGATACAATTATTTTATCAAATGAGAATCAATTACCTTCATTTTTCATTTAAAAACACACCAAATTGTGTCGCTTCAAATAAGTCATCACTTCTAATAATCCTGCCTCGAAACGTATTTTTTCTAAAATTATAACTGTAACAAACTATTTTTTTGTATTTTTGTCTAAAATTAATTCGATGGCTACAACAACCCACAAAAAAACTTCAAAAGATACTGCTGCTGCTTCAAAAGTCAAGTCTGACAAAAGTGTTTCAAAAAAACAGTATGTTGTCAATGGTTTTTCTTTCACCTCAGAAAAACGGATGACGGTTGGTACGTCGGTCAACTCATTGAACATCCTGAAGTAATCTCTCAAGGAAAATCTCTTAAAGAACTTATAGCGAATCTAATGGACGCTTTTAATCTTGTTATGGAAGTCAAGGCAGATGCAAGTAGCCCAAAAAAATCTACAAAAAGTACGATCAAATCTCAAACTGTTATCAGGAAAAAAAGAGGTTTGTCAGGGCTGTTTAAAGGCAAAATAATAGAGCTTGACTCCGAAGATATTTTCAATTTGAATTTTTGACAAAGAAATTGATGCGATTATCATTATAAAGAAAACAGCCAAAATCTTTATTTACGATCCCATTCTATTAAAAAAATAATATATCAGTTGGTATAACTAGAGCCGCGTAAAACGTTGGAACATCTAACCTATTATTCTGATATATTATTCAAATGCAAAGATACAAAATTTTATCAAATACAGCTAATAGCTTAAAAAAACATGATATGTAAAATATAAAAAGGTTTGTGATGTACCCGGCAAGGTTAGTACTTAACCGAGACTTCGCATCATAAAACTATTCTTAGTCATCTTATGATGGGAGCACAAACCTGATGCAAAGATACAATTATTTTATCAAATGAGAATCAATGACCTTCATTTTGTCATTTTAAGGGTAACGGACATTTTTTAAGAATTTTGGTTTTATTCTTCACTTGAACGTCTAGCGGTTCACACCAATATCTCCCCCATCTTTCGGTTATTTTGAAATCATCGAAAATACAAAATTTACAATCACCACATCGGTCAATTGTCAATACGCGTTCTTGTTTTTAGTTTGTTTAACTAATAATCCTTTCCCGTTGTCTTTCTTCTTTTCTTTTTCCATTTTAAATCCCTCCGCTGTTTTTTCATTTCTGATGAGTAAATCTAAGTGCTAAAATCTTATCCACCTTTGGATTTGCTAGCGTTTTAGCCCATGTCAATAGTTTTTCTTCTCCAAGTCGTCGGTCGGCTGCTTTCAATAGTTCTGCCAACTTATAATCTATTTCAAAAGTGACTTGGTCGTGTGAATTTAATTGCTGCTTTGTAAAAGTGTTTTTGTCTAACGCGAATTCTTTGTTGAGTAAATTATCTATGGGTGCATCAATATAGTCGCGAATAAGGTCGTTAATATGATTGTTGTCTGCCCAATGATAGAACGATAGTTCTTTCAAATCAAAATCCTTTGGGAAGTCCCAAATAATTTCCTTGCCAAGTTTCACATAATAGCGTGGAACAGAATTTCTATGCCCCCATTGTCCAATAATTGGATATGAATTGCAACAAAACTCCATCTTAAGTTTTTCGTCAAACAAACTCTCAATGGTCTTTTTTAGTTTACTAAATGGTCTTGGTTTGTTCATGCACTTAAAGTTTTGCTATTGTTCGTTCTTCATATTGTGTGAGTCATTCTAAAATTGGTCATAACGCCTCGCATCCTTGCTGTATGTTTTCAAAGTTTATACTTTTATTTTATGTTTTTGTTGCATTCAGCAGGGGTGAAGATGCAAACTTCACAATTGATAGGGCGAGTTTGTAAGGAGCACTTTTATAAGCAATATTATTTTTTTTCATTTAGCTTTTTTATTTTTCTTCGAATTAAATAGAATGCAATTGAAAAACGCATTTTACTGAATCCTTGTTTTGGATATGAATTAATTATTTTTTTATTAAAGCTATTAATGCTTTGCTTACGCTTTAAAAATCTTTTTTGATAATCATCCTCCCAATATTTTACCTCTTTATTCTTTTTATTGTTTTTCCTAAATTCAACTATTTCCACATATTCTCTTTCAATATCTCGTTGATGTGCAAAAATTGTATTTATGTAGATCGTGAAATATTTATAAAATTCCATTACTTCTCTATTTTTAACCGAGTCAGTAATTACACCATAAAGTAATTCAAAGAAGTCATCTAAAAATGTATGTACGGTTAGAATATAATTAGAATAGGCTTTACTAATATCTTCATAATTTGCTCTAGGCACACAAGTAAGTACAATATTTGCATTGGGTGAGAGTCGAAACCTCCTGAAATATTCATCTTCTGCCTCAGAAAAACAATTAAAAGAAATGATATTTGGAACATCTTCCTTTGTTGTTTCAATAATAAAAAAATGATTGCTTTTTTCTCTTTTTAATTCCATCCATTTCTTTCTTACTTCAAGATAATTTCTAGCAAAAATGGATTGAAGCCGACCATAAATATCATGCTTATTTACTATTTGAACAATTTGTTTT
>CAIWVT010000315.1 GCA_903916135.1 uncultured bacterium | reverse complement strand
GAAAGATGACAAAACAGGCAAAGACAGCATAAACCCCGGGTCGGAGGATGTTTATTACTTTGCCTTTTGCTTGGATGCCTTTATCCCATAACACACCTAAAATAAGAAACAAGCCGATGTAAGGCACGTACGTATAACGTTCGGCAAGAGAAGCACCGCCTACAGGAAGTATCTGTAATACCAGGAAAATATTCGTGAAGAAAAACAAAAAGCCAAATACATACGGGATATATTTTGTGCGCTTTCCGTAAATATTCATAACAAATAAAGTAATTATCAAAATGGCAAGGGGTATAATAATACAAGGAGCGATATAATATATCATGGGGAAGTGACCATTGATTTTACCTGGATAGGGATACATCGTCGCCAGGTTGAGGGGGACAAAAAGTTTCCAAAAATACGTCATCGTGGAATAAGAAACTATCAACAATCGCTCGAAGGCGGTGTAGAGTGGCGCTAAATTATGTATGGCTCCCTTTTCGTTTTGGGAAAATACGGCGATGATACCGATAGTAAAAGACAATGCCAAAAAGGGAACTTTCTCTACAATCAACTTCACATTTAGTTTTCGTTTCATATAATAATCCACCACAAACATCACCAAAGGTAAAGCCACTGCCGCTGATTTCGATAGTAAGGATAAGAAGAAAAACACCAGTGCATAAATATAATGCTTCTGTTTCGACTCCTTTTTGGTGAAATAAAAGTAGTACTGTATCAGCGAAAGCATAAAAAAGAAGGTATAAAGCACGTCCTTGCGCTCCGAAATCCATGCCACAGACTCAACATGCATAGGATGTATGCCAAAAAGTAAGGCTACGAAACCTGCAACTTCAATCCGTTTTGTTATCAAACGAATGAACCAAAACACCAACAAAACATTGAGTATATGAAATATCAAATTGTTGATGTGATACAGCAATGCATGTTCGCCCACCATGGAATATTCCAATGCATAGAAAAATGTGGTCAAAGGATGGTAGTTTCCTTTGTAGAAAGTTGTCGGGTTGAAAATAGTAATAAAATTGTCCCAACTCAGGGAATGCACCAAGACATGTTCTTGAATATAACCGCCATCATCCCAATTCACAATAAAATCATTGCCGAGAGAAGGGATATAAACTATGATGGTGATGATGGCTGCAAAGGCAGCAAACAACCATGCTTTGCGTGATTCTGCTGACTTACCCAACATCGGTTGAACGGGCTTCTGTGAAGGAATAGTCCCCACAGCTTTCGCTTTCATTTGGATTTTCTTCTTGTCTTTTTTCAAAGTATTCATTTCAGAAATTTTTTCAAAAATAGAAAAAATATTTCGAGTAGTCATAATCTTTGTGAAATATTTTTACTTTTTCGTATTATTTTCCTTCAGAATGAAAAGATTTCTCTATTTTTGTACTAAATTTCAGAATCGTATTTATTATGAAAAAAAGCAGAATTCTTTTCACAGTCATTTTAGGTCTTCTAAGTATTACTTCTTTCGCGCAAAGAGGTATTGATGGTCTGAAGACCATTACGGCAACCAACACCATTGTCAACGAATATACAGCCCTCTCTGCTGACGCTTTAGCAGGCAGTACTTCCATTTCCGTTGCTGCTAATACTTTAAATGCAAACAGTCGTTTTGGAGCGGGCAATGTTTTAGCCCAAGGCGATTTGCTGTTCATAGTTCAAATGCAAGGAGCAACTATACAAGGCGGTGAATATTGGAACTTACATGGTTATATAGATAATTATAATAACTCAAGCTTATATGAATTTGCCGAAGTGTTGTCTGTAAACGGCACAAACACTATCAATCTCGTTTGTGGGCTTATTCATAATTATACTGCTAGCGGTAAAGCTCAAGTGATTCGCGTACCAAGATATACCACATTAACCATTAATAGTGCAGCAGAACTTACGTGCGATACATGGAACGGAACAATTGGAGGTGTGTTGGTCGTAGAAACTTATGGAAGTGTCGTCAATAATGGTAGTATTTCTGCTACTGGTAAAGGTTTTAGGGGTGGCGTATTTTCCGGCAACTGCGGAACCATTTGGGATTGTAATAAATTTGCATATAATGATGCGACCTATGGTGGACAAAAAGGAGAAGGAATTGGAGGGTATGGGCTTGCAGGTTATCAATATTGCAGAGGAGCTGCTGCCAATGGCGGTGGTGGCGGAAATGCTCATAATGCTGGGGGAGGCGGCGGTTCTAATGCAAGTAGTTTTTTTTATTGGAATGGCGGTGGATTTCCCGACACAACTACCGATGTTAGCTATAAATTAGCATGGGCTATTGACACAGCCACGTCAATTACTGTGCCTGTAGCAGGTTCATTTCATAAAAATACTTCGTATGGTGGTGGCAGAGGCGGTTATAGTTTCTTGGGAAATAATTTAGATGCACTGACGATTCCTCCCGGCAATCCTGGTTGGGGTGGAGATCATAGAAGAAACATCGGTGGGTGTGGTGGTTGGCCCCTTGATGCAAATGGCGGTGGATTACCTCGTTTATTTATGGGTGGCGGTGGCGGTGG
>CAIWVT010000314.1 GCA_903916135.1 uncultured bacterium | reverse complement strand
TGTAAGCATTAACAATAGATGCAGGCACATAACCTCCCGATTCGCAATGCACCTGATATACAACCTTAGTGAGTCCTTTTGCTATAGGGATTAACTGCCAAAAGCCCGTTATGCCTGGGACTCTAATGGTGTTAGGTTTGATAGGCATATAGTCTTTAACTCCAGTGAGTGTAATGGTTACAACTTTGGTAGCAGTGTCTTGCTTCACAATATAATAGGTACAGATATCTCTGTCGGATACGGGCCATGTTGATTTGATTATGGTATAGGTGTAGCCCGATTCTCGATTAATTTTTTTTGGACGATTGGAATAGGTAACATTGTACATCCATTTTGTATATTCCGACACACTGTCAATTAGTGCTAATATGCCGCCCATATTCGATTTAACGGTTATTTCCCCCCTGAATTCCTGTACATTCGATCCTTGAAATGCTCTGGTATAAACTTTCACGCCATCTTTATCTAACTTCAAATCCCATTTTTGACTGAAAGAATTGAAGCAAAACAAAAGCGAAATCAGTAGAAATAAAAAAAGTCTTCTAATGCTCATAGTGAATTTCATTTTTAAATTTATAAAATAAGGGTACAAAAATACAAAAATATGGATTGATGTAACGCAAAAAGAAAATATTTTCACTTGTTTTTTATTCCGATACGGTATAAAGGAATTAAATTAATGGCTATTGAATATATTAGAGTGTGATTCTATATAAATTTAACCTTCATCAACAAAACTCTTCAACTCAAATTTCTTCCCATCCAGCTCGCCGTATGTGAAATTATAGAACCAATCGCCCAAATTTATGTAACGCGACGCATCGCCCACGGGCATATCCATAGGCAAATGGCGATGTCCGAACACAAATAGGTCTATCGGTTCTCGTTTGATGTGTTCGTGGCAATACACCAAAAGGCGCTCCCGTTCGTCACCTTTATATATACTATCGCTGTTGCCGCGACCCAAACGGCTGCGACGCGAAAAAAACAAACCCAAGCCCAAGGCAAAATTGGGATGCAGGCGGGCATAAAACCATTGACACACCTTGTTGGCAAACACTTTTTTGATAAACTTATAGCCATAATCGCCCGGACCCATGCCATCGCCATGCCCTATCATCATGCGCAGCCCATGCATCTCTTTAATGACGGGTGCCCGAAACAAGTCTATGCCCAACTCGGTGGGGAAATAATCGAACATCCACATATCGTGGTTGCCCGTAAACAAATGTATGCGGATTCCCGCATCGGTCAGCTCGGCAAGTTTGCCTAACAGGCGCACATAGCCGCGGGGGATTACGGTTCGATATTCAAACCAAAAATCAAACAAATCGCCCAAGATATAAATCTCCGAAGCATCCGCTTTGATGGCATCGAGCCACGCAATAAAGCGCTTTTCGCGCACGAAGCTTGCTGCGCGATTGGGGATGCCAAAATGGCAATCCGAAACAAAATATATTTTCAAAGTATCAGGTGTCAAGGTTTCGTTTTAAAATTTATACAGCTTATAAAGTTGCGTCGAAAGTTCCTCCATGGTGATGCCGCGCTTGATAATCCGCCCGTCGCGGTCAATCAACAGCGCGTGGGGAATCGTTTCCAAGGCGTAGAGCTTCACCACAGGCGATTCCCATTCCAACAAATCGCTCACGTTTATCCACGTAAGTTTATATTTTCGGATAGCTTCTTCCCATTGTTGGCGATATTTGTCGAGCGAAACGGCATACACCGTGAAGCCCTTGGGTCCATATTTTTTCTGCATCCATTTCATTTGGTCCAGCACCTTGATGCTCGGCTGACTCGATGCCGCCCAAAACAACACCACGGTAACTCTGCCTTTCAGGGACGATAAAGGCTGCGAAAACCCTCCAACATTCTTCAAAGAAATATCGGGTGCCATCATGCCCGTATCCAACTTGGCTTTGGCTGCCTGCAACTCCTGTTTAAAGGTTTTTATATCGCTTACGCGGATATGGAGTTCTGCCACGAAATCGTTTTTCGGATACTGCACCGTCAGCGAACTGTCCAACATGGCGTAATACGCAAAATCGTCACGCTCGTTCAGCACCTTTTGTCTGCCGAAAATTTGATACAAAGCAAACAACGAAGCCAAGGAAGTGGGATTTTTTGTGATGAATCCGCGAACAAACGTTTGATGCTTTTCGTAAAGGATTTGATACAAAGAATCATTTTCTTTTTTTATTTTTTTATAGATAACGCTATCTTGGTTTTGCACTTGAATTTGAAACAACGAATCGGCTGTCTTATAATTCTTGCGTGTAAATTGCGTCAACTCATGCAACAGTTCCGAGCCTTGCGACCCGCTGACACTATATTCATTTGCCAATTGCCGACTGTTGCCCGTGATTTCCACTGTTTCGCCCTTGTCCAACAGAAGCGTGATGAAATTATCGTTACTCATTTTGAGCATATAAAAACACACCTCCTTGGGTTTATACCTGAAGCGGAACTCCCCGTTGTCATCAATTTTCATCGAATCCAAAGGTTTCAGACTATCAACTTTCATCTGAACTAACACGATTTTTTCCCCATTTGTATTTTTTAATTTACCATGAAGAATAAACGTATCGCTTGGTGGTTTGCTATGGTTTCCGCACGATGCTGCAAGCAAAACAAGAATTGCAGTACATGCCAACACAAGAGAAAATCTGTTTCTATTCATAAAATTATTCTGTATTGCCAAAAGTATAAACAGTGGGTTGATAGGTGATGACGATAGTGCCCATTCTGTTATCCAATCCCATCAGAGGACAAATGCAAATCAACACAGCATCTTTGCCTGTTTGTGTAACCACCTCGTTAATCGAAGAAAGTTGAGAAGCCACAGGACCTGCATACACATTGCCTTCGTATTTTTTATTGGTGGATAGCACCACGATACCATCGGTTTTAATAATTGAAATATCTAGCAAATCGGCAGTTTTCACCAATTCGGTCATATAACTATTCACCTGACCTATATTATTATGCAACATTTCTGAACGCACCGTCCACGAAAAAACTCGTGTAAGCGACTCAAGGTTTTTTTGGTTAATACTTTTTACAGTGTTGCCGGCATTCATCCGAACATCATATAGTTCAGTTTTATGCTTATCTTTCAAATTGCTTATTTTAAAAAGGTCAAATACATAAACTCCCGTAGGAATCAAAATCATCAAGCAAAGAATGATGATATAAAATAGCGTTTTCGAACTTAATCCTTTCTTTTTTGCGGGTATTGCTTTTTCTTTTTCCATGATTGAATAACGTAAATAAAGTACAAATTTACATATTTTTTCAAAAACTTTAAAAAAAACATTCAAGTGTCGTGATTTTTTTTTACTTTTGCAGCCGCATTGGTACCATAGCCGAGCGGTTAGGCAGAGGTCTGCAAAACCTCCCACAGCGGTTCGAATCCGCTTGGTACCTCACAATCAATGACTTCTTATAAAAGAAGTCATTGATTTATTGGTTTATCCTTTCAAATTCATCTAATTTTGATACTGCTTTTTTATGTTTGTTTTTGTGTATCGTAACCAAAACGTTACCAAATATGAAAAAAGACACACGATCCGTTTAAGTGTATAAACTTAAAAAGTTGACTCATCATCTATCTAAAGTCATAAAAAAAACAAGAACCTCATCTGCATTTTTGCTCAAGTCATTTATCTTGTCATTCATGGAATAAAAAAGGGGCACTTGAAAAACGCCCCTTTCCATGTCAAAGCGATATGGTAGATTTACTGAACAACAATTCAGCAATGTAACACTTCAACAAAATTCACGACATCACTTCACCACAAAAAACTTATCTTTCGTGGTTCCACATACCTCGCAACTTTCTTCCACATCGTCTTTGGAATAGGTGAATCCGCATTTCGGACACACATAATACAGAGATGCAAGCGTACTCGTTTTGTTGCCAGCCAATGC
Source organism: uncultured bacterium (assembly GCA_903916135.1). Taxonomy (GTDB): domain Bacteria; phylum Bacteroidota; class Bacteroidia; order Bacteroidales; family CAIWKO01; genus CAIWKO01. Next base: position 6,589 of record CAIWVT010000314.1, on the reverse strand, counting down.
ATCCATTGCGCTTTGGTAGAGCTCCATGTGTTTTTCTTCCGTGGTAAATGCATAGTTGATAGATTTCACGGCATTATCAGCATTGTCGGCTTGGGCTTGCTTCAAAAACTCAGGATACATTTGTTCCACTTCATGTTTTTCGCCATTGTAGGCACCCACTAAATTCTCTTTCGTGGTCGTTACATTGAAAGCTTCGGGTTTCACATCCACCTTATATCCCATTTCTTCCAACACTTTGTGATGATTGGCTGCATGTATGCTTTCCGATTTCGAGGCAGCATTGAACAAAACAGCAATTTGCGGTTGGTTTTCTTCTGTGGCTTTCTGTGCAAAAGCAGCATATTTGGCAGAAGCAGTAGTTTCGCCTTGCAGAGCCGCTTTCAGATTGATGACGGTTTTGCTTTCAGCTTTGGTGCTGTCCATAGCATTTTCATTGCTCGTATCTTGCAATCCTATCATATAATTATACACCATCGTGCCACCCAACAAACCGCCATAACCGACGCTTACGGTTGCCACGAAATACAAACCGAAAACCAGCCATTTCAGACCTCCATTGGTTTTCTTTTTCCATACGAGATAAATACGAATAAGACTCGCAGCAATCATCACATACATAGCAGTTTTACAAAACAATTCGTGACGCTCTTTCACCTCGCCTAGCACGCCCGTGAATTCACCGGTCAAGAACTCACCGGAAAGAAAAGCTGCAACGGCACCTAAGGTTCCGACAATCATCAGGTAAAATCCGACTTTCGACAAACAGGGTTCTTTTTTATTGAAGAATAAACTTAACACATCTGCAAAAAATCCAATCGTAATCAACGCAATTGGAAAATGCACCAACATTGGGTGTAAATGACTAATTTCGAACATAATTTTAAAATTTTTATTTATAGATTTGGTTTAGAATTTGAATAAAAAAAATAATCTGTAAAAGTAAACCTTTTTATGATAATGCAACAAAATTAATAAAAATATTTATTTTCAAAAAAGCTTGCATACGTGCTAAAAATTGTGTACTTTTATACTCTGAAATAATCTTTAATTATAGGAGGTCTTATTATGAGTAAAACAGTGTCTATCAGTGTTAAATGTCCATTATGCCAAAAGTCCTTAATGGATAAAGAAAATTTGTTGCACGACAAACCGAGCATCAAACTCAACATTCAATTGGGAAAGACGAGAGGAACCATCCGTTTGTGTTCTATTTACGGATGTTTTGATCATCATTCTGATATGGATATTTCGGGAATTGATATTGCAGAATTCTCCTGCCCTCATTGCAATCAAGTGCTAAATGGAACAGAACCTTGCGATGAATGTCAAGCTCCCATGGTTCCTTTGAAGATGGAAATTGGCGGAAAGGTCAAATTCTGTGCTCGTCAAGGATGCAGCAAACATTATGTTGCTTTCGAAGATTTGTATAGCACGCTGAATAGATTTTATGATGAATATGGGTTCTAAATCGCCCCAATCATCCTTTAATTCGACCTGAAAAGTCCATACTTCAGTATGCAGTAGATAGCTCGGAAACCATCTTTCCAACTAATCTTTTTGCCTTCGGCGTAGGTGCGTCCGTAGTAAGATATGCCCACTTCATAAATCCGCAGTTCTTTCACCCGGGAGATTTTTGCCGTAACTTCCGGCTCGAAACCGAAACGATGTTCTCGCAGTTTTATGCCTTGAATAAATTCCCTTCGGAACAATTTGTAGCAGGTTTCCATGTCGGTCAGGTTTAAATTGGTAAACATATTCGACACTTTTGTCAGAAAGCGATTGCCTATAGAATGCCAAAAAAACAAAATGCGATGCGGTTTGCCTCCAATGAAGCGGGAACCATACACCACATCGGCAAAACCATTCACCATCGGTTTCAACAATATGTTATATTCTTCGGGGTCGTATTCAAGATCGGCATCTTGAATAATCAAATAATCGCCAGTAGCTTTCGCGATACCGGTGTGCAACGCAGCCCCTTTCCCGGCATTCTTTTCATGTTTCACATACTGAATGTTCAAATCAGGATTCGCTGATTTGTAGCTCATGATGGCTTCTTCAGTATGATCTTTTGAACAATCATTCACAATGATTATTTCTTTCTCGATAGCGTTCACCATCTTAACGGCTTTCACTTTATCTAAAATCAGATGAATCGTGTTGCCTTCGTTGTATGCGGGAATGATTATGGATAATACTGTCATGTTAAAAATTATGAAGCTACAAAATTAGGAATAAAACAGATATTATCCCATTTTTTTTTACGAATAGAATAATTTAAGCTAAAATTCGTTAGTATCACTGCTAAAAAACTTCTTATTTCATGCATAAAAAACAACGTGTATTTCTTTTTCTTGGTTTGCTGTTTGCCCTTGCATTGTTGTGTATTTATATTGTTTATCTGTGGAAATACAAGGTTTTCATCCCAAAGGCTCCCGTGGTGCATTATCGAATTGCTGCTTCCGATAGCATGAGTTACGCAAACACCTATTGCTATAATTTCGAAAACATCAAAAATAACAAACATATTTCTACTGAATATGCTTTTTCGGGCAAACAATCCGCGAAAGTGACCGGCAAGAATCGTTACAGCATCATAATTCAAAAGCCTTTTAAAGAGTTTCATTATGATTCTATGGGGGAAGCTCGCTTTGGAGCATGGGTATATCTGCCTGCGAAGGATGAAAAATGGTCGGGGAAGTTTGTGTTTCAAATTGTGAATGCAAATAACAAGGTGAAATATTCGCATTTGGTACCCATTCAAAAGGAATCGCCCATGGCAAACACGTGGTTTTATATCAGCGGCAAAGCCGACATCAAAGATGTGGAATTGGAGGCGACGGATAGGGTGAAAGTGTTTTATTGGAACAACTGCAATCGGGATGTGTATATGGATGATGTGGTCATGATTTTAGGCAATCAACATCTCAAAGGCAATAAACCTATGGTGGATGAAACGGCGAAGAATTATTCGTTCCATGCCTTTCCAAATCAACCGCCTTATGAGACATTTTATGCAAAGAAAGAGCTTGCTGTAAATGTAAAAAACACTTCTATTCTCAGTATTGATGGAACAAAATTCTTAGCGTTAGAAGGCGACAACTTTGTAAGCGGATATTTTGTTTCGAACAATGCTAAAACACAGCAGCTACTTATTTTGAAACATCAGCAGCCGACAGCCATCGTTTGGTTTGTTCCCGAAAAGAATCTATTCAGTTTTATCAAGATTGATGATACAGTTTTTTCATCGGAACAAAAAGAAATGGCACCTCTTGCGGCAGATGTGAATGGAGATGGCGTGGATGAAATCATTTGTGTTGGTGAGGATGCAAAGGATTTGGAAATGTTCGCATTCAATCCAAGAAATCAAAAAATAGCACGTATATCGAAAGAAAGCAGTCATATAGAAAAAGGCATTAAGCTGATACAAACCTTTCATCAAAAATCAAATAAGAAACAAAGTCTTTTGGCGCTCGACAAAACGGGAGAAGCTTTTCTATTGGATTTCGAGAAAGGCGTTTGGACAAATCGTTTCTTGGGTTATTTGACCGAAGGTGCTCAGATAAATTATGAAAGCAAAATGATTACGGGCAATTTCATACAAGCCGATGCAACGGACAATGTTTTGTTTTTGTATAAAGAAGGGAGAACCAATCGTTGTTTTTACAAATTGTTTGAAGTGGACATAGAACAAGGCAAAAGCATCTGTATCCAACAAAGGAATTTCGATAACAAATGCGACACGCTCAATCCCGAGAATACGTATTTCGTGGGAGACTTGGATGGCAATGGCATCAAGGAATTGATTTCGTATAGTAATTCGTGGCGGTATGATATGAAGTGGATATGTTTCACTGATAAGGACTATCGCATCATGGGCAACATTGATTTCAAAGGATATGATAAGGATTATAATCCTAAGTATTATGAAAACCTAATGCTTTCCGCAGGCAATTTCACAGGCCACAAAACCTTTTCATTCTTTACGTTGTGTAAGAATAGAAATGCACATACGGATTTGCCTGAGAATGTCGGGTTGTACTCTTTATCAATATCAAATTCAGAATAATGATGCGATTTAACAGCTATAAGATATTGCTTTTTGTTGGCACTTTGTTGGCACTTTCATCTTGCAAACAGGGGGCTAAAACGAAACAAAAACTCGACTTTGAAGTGAAGGATTTCAAAACATTGACCAATTGGAATACTTTTGTGACGGGCGATAAGACCACAAAGTTGTTGTATCTCGATTATCAAGATGCCATCAACGGATTCACCATTCCCTCCATTCGGCAAACAGCAGATGGTAATTTTGATTTTGAATTCACCATCAAGAACAACAGCGGAAGTGCGCAACAGTATTATTATAAAATCTATTATCAAAACGAATCGTATAAGTTCCCTGAATGTGCCTTGGGCAGCACCAAAGAACACCCTTATGCGCAGGAAAACTTCTACGGCAGTTGGGTAGACACTACTCTCAGCTTTGTGGAGACGGCTGCCATACCTTCGGATGGGAAGTTTCATACGGTGAAGAATAAAATCCGCATAGCAGGAAATCCTCGCAACGAAAAGCGCTATTATTATAAAGAAGAAAATCAACGATGGACTCGCAATCCCCGCATGGGAACCTATAGTTTTATGTTGGTGGTGAGTACTGCAGATAATATTAAGAAGAATGCCGTGCCGGATTATATCAGCCATATCCAACGAAAACATAATGATAGATTTGTGAATCCGTATTATTATTTTCTTTATGGTGAAGGGTCGAGCATGAAGGGCGTGTTTGTGATGAATAATGTGCATGATTTGCAAGTCATCGCGAAGCCCAATTTGGCAACGGGCATTTATTCAAATCCTCAGGATTTCGATCCGAAACAGTATCAGCAGTATTATACCAAAACCTGCGCCTTTAATGATAATCTGTATTTGAATGCGCCGCTTGGGCAGTATATTAATAACGTGAACGCTACGGGCAAGTTGGATAACATCCCCGTGATTGCAGATGTGTTGCAGGATAATTATTCGATGCGGGATTTCAATTGGAATCGGACATTTTATAAGAAAGAAGAGCTGATTAGCACGCAACCCCACACGGTGGATTGTCCATGTCAGCAGGTCGATGTGGATACTGTGAGTGGCACTGTGGTGATGCGCAACGCAGCTTCGCATTATGGCGATTGGAAAAAGCAAAGTGTGGGCGTTATAATGCGTCAAGGATTTGCGTATGGGAAATATACGGTAAAGGTGAAGCTGACGGAGTTGTTGAACAAAAACGGCATTTGGAATGGCATCACCAATGCGATATGGTTGGTTACGAATGGCAACGAGCCGTGGAACGATTGCCGAGAGTGTAGTTCGAAGGGCTATCTTTCGAAATACGGCGGCAGTAGTAAGGATGAACGTTCGCGCACGACTTCCTATTCGGAGATTGATTTCGAGATATTGAAGACGGTGGATTATTGTCCTTTGTATCAGTTCCCGCCGGCATATTATTATCCTGTTGCCGACCGTCGTCAGACTTCGATGTGGAATGTGCCCTTGCCGACATCTATGCTTCAGGATACGGGCAATGTGATGGTGAGTTGCACCAATTGGGATATGGCATGTCCGCATCCTGCCAAGTATGATGTGGGATGTCAGCCTGTGCAATACGGAAACCAAAGTTTTATGGCGCATCGTTGGGATTATTGGTATCGTGCCATCACCGAGCGAACGCCCGTCTCCGATGACGAGATGTTTGCTGCAGACTATTATTTTTTTCAAATAGAATGGAAACCCACCGAAATCATTTGGCGGATAGGTCCTGAGAAAAATAAGTTGCGGGTGGTGGGTTATATGAACGATGCCATCACTTCGATACCCAATAATCAGATGCTGTTGGTGATTTCGCAGGAGTTTCATAACACCGATTGGTGGCATGGCAGCCCCTTTGAACAGCAGTTTATTCCTTTCCCCAAGAATGATTTGTTAGGGAAGATTATGGAGATAACGGTGGAGTAGCGTCGGGGGATTCTTTCCTGAATTTACTGTTTGCTATAGGATTTTTGCTTGGAGTTAATTGGTTAATTGGTTGAGTAGTTAATTGGTTGATCCCGACACTCCCGACATTCCCGACATTTCATGTGCGGGACAGGTTCATGTACGGGACAGGTGCGTGTACGGGACAGGTTAAGTTAATTGGTTAATCCCGACACTTACGACATTGTGTATCGGGATAGGTGCGTGTACGGGACTGGCTGTGGTCATTCATGGTTATTGGTAGGCATGAAACATATTGTGTTTTATAACTTTTGTTTCGCTTAAAATACATTTAATGTGCTGTTTACATGCTTTTTAGTCGAAATGAGTATTAGAATTTATGTGCAAAAAGTAAAAAACATTGAACCGTTTGCAAAAAACATTAGAGTTTATATCGAATAAGATTTTACGCATTTGATTTTACAAGTAGCCTTAAATTATGAACAGCACAAGCGACAAGCATTACTGTGTCTTCGCGAGCATATAATCGTCCTCTGAGTTTTTCTTTTACCTTTCTGAATATTTTTATACTTGCGATTACATGCTCAATTTTTACTCTTGTTTTTGA
>CAIWVT010000313.1 GCA_903916135.1 uncultured bacterium | reverse complement strand
ATTCACATTGCAAACGGAGGAATTCAGGTTGCAAACGGAGCCATTCACATTGCAAACGGAGCAATTCATGTTGCAAACGGAGCAATTCAGGTTGCAAACGGAGCAATTCAGGTTGCAAACGGAGCAATTCAAGTTGCAAACGGAGTGATTCATATTGCAAACGGAGCAATTCAGGTTGCAAACGGAGCCATTCAAGTTGCAAACGGGGAAGAATGGAAATGAAGAGGTTTTTTAACAATTGATTCTATCTGAATATATTATTAATCAGGATTTTATATCAATAGTTCTATTGTCGAATTGTTTTTTTTGTGCCTCTTTGTGCTTTCCTTTGTGAAACTTGTGGTAAAGAAAAAAAATTAACCACAAAGGACACAAGTTAAATCACACAAAGGACACTATGTTTTCTTCTGTTTCCATCTTCCTATGTGTCCCTGCCTGACTGCGGTCATGCAGGCAGGTATGTGTCTATGTGGTTTTTTCGTCTTAACCATAGAGGTTCGCAGCGTAAAGAAAGAGAGATTCACAGTGGTTTAAATTAATTATATCATTATATCATTGTATAATTCTATAATTCTATCATTGTATAATTGTATAATTAACCAAATACAATCACTCGCTGATAATCCGCACTTCCGTCCGCCTATTTTGTGCTCGTCCTTGGTCAGTGTCATTGGTTTCCACGGGTTGGGTGTCGCCATAACCTTTTGCAGTGAGTCGGGTGGCGACAATGCCATGTTGTATCAGATAGTTTCGTACGGCAGTGGCGCGCTCCATAGAAAGTTTCAGGTTAGCTTCTGGGCTGCCGATATTATCGGTATGACCTGAGATTTCGATAATCATTTTAGGTTTCAGTTTCAAAATTTCCACCAAATCATTCAGTGCTCGGTTTGATTCGGGTCGCAAGATGGATTTGCCCGTTTCGAACAATACGTTATTCAGGGTGTAAACCTGTGGCGGGTCGTATTTCAAATCCACATCAAAGGTGTATTTCCCTTCGGCTTTCGGCACATCAATGGTGTTGTATTCCACCGAATCGGCAAAAGTTTTATACAATATTTCGTAGGAGTCGCCTTCGGGGATGAGGATAGAAAACTTCCCTTCTTTGTTGGTGATGCCGCTAAAGATTTTCTTGCTTTTCTTGCCCACCAATTTAATCTGTTCGCCTTGTCGAGGCACGTTTTTCATGCTCGACACAAACACATTCAACACCGATTCGGTTTCTGTGGGTTGCAGCTCTTGCGCCGACAGCATCTCGGACGTCATGGCAACTAGTATGATGACTAATGTAAATTTAAAGAATGTCTTATACATAATAGCTTGAAAAAGTATTATACTATAACGCAGATTTGCTGTATTTATGCAAAATAGATAAAAAAAAGGCAAAACGTAAATTTTGCCTTTTCAATAATGTGGTGATAAGATTAGGTTTTGGTTTTATTTTTCAAGAATAAAGGTTGATGTGCCGATGGCGTTTCCGTCAGCAAACAAATCCACGGTGTAGTTGCCCGGCGTGAAATCTTTGATTTTAGCCCAATAGATGCACACATCCACGGCTTTGTTATTGAAAGTAACTTGTTCTTTGCTGCTGTATTGGAGTTTGGCTCCTTGATAGTCAAAAGAAAACTCATCGCCTGCGCTGCTCGACAATATGGTTCCGCTTGGGTCGGCAATCCTCAAATAAACGGTCTTTGCACCGGCAGTAGCAATAGCATTTTCGCCTATGGTGAAGCAAACACGAATCTTTTCCACGCGTTTAGCTTTCTTGGTTGGCAGTTCTTTTCCTTTAGATTTTACGATGATGCCGTTTGCATTGATGTCGTAAGTGGTCAAAGCCGAACCTTTGCTGACGGTTTCGTTCAATGCTTGGTTTTGCGTAGAAAGTTGTTTGTTTTCGGTGCTCGTTGAATCCAAAACGGTTTTGATATGAAAGTTCTCAACAGTCAAATCCTTGTTTTGCTTTTTCAGCTCTTCAATTTGTTGTTCATATTCTTTCAAACGACCTTCCATCGAAGCAATTTGATTTTTATATTTCGCCACCGAACCTTGTGAATTTTTCACCTTTGCTAAAAGCTTCTCCACTTGTTCTTTTTCTTGATTAAACATCTCGGTCAACTGGGTGTTGTCTTTTGAAAGTTGATCGTATTCTTTTTTCAGATTCTCCAATTGCGCCACCACTTTATCTTTTTCGGTGCTTAGGGTTTCTTTTTCGGTGGTTACCACATTGATTTGTTTGTTGGCAGAAATCAGTTGCCAGGACAAAACGCAGCAAACAATTATTAGCTGATGGCAGACAATAAACAGTACAATCGACAGAATCATAAAGGAATTTGGTTTTTTCTTTAATTCGGGATTCGTTGATTCCATTTTTTTAATTTTTAATTTTGGTTATTACTAGTTTAGAAGTTTATATTTATTTCAAGGTTAAGGCACACTGTCCAATTTCTTTCCCATCGCAAAACGCAGCAATATTATAGGTGCCTGCAACGATGCGGTCAGTTTTTTCATAATAAAGCACAATATTTATTGAACTGCCATTATAATAACAGCTTTTCATCAATGAATACATAATTTGTTTTCCTTCATAGTCAAAACTCGCACCATCATTCAGAATAGCATTATCGGGTCGAGCTATCCGAATATAAATCATTTTAGTGCCCGATTCTACCAAAGGATTCTTGGCTAAGGTAAAGGTGATTTTTATTTTTTCAACACGTTTGGCTTTTTCCACCACTTCTTCTTTCGCACCGCCTTGTTTGGTTCGAATGCCCGTCGCTGTCATGGAATAGGCTTGCAACACTGCCGCATTCGTAATTTTTTCGCTCAAGGCATCTTTATCTTTCGATAAGTTCGAATTTTTATCTTGTTCCTCTTTTATATTCACCTGCATCCCTTTCACTTCGGTCTTCAGGTTTTCGTTTTCTTTCAGCAGTTTGTCAATCTGAGCCACATAATCCTGTGTAATACCTCTCAGATAATCAAGCTTACGCTGAATTTGTCGTTTGCCGGCATTGCTTTCAATAAGTTTTTGAATCTCGCCGGCTTGCGCTTGTATCAAACTATCTTTACGACCCAAATCCTTGGTCATATTTCCATATTCGGTGGCGATTTTTTCGTGCTCACGCACCAACGAATCCAATTGCTTTTGCATCACCTGCCGTTCGGATACGGCTTTCTCTTTTTCGATGACAAATGTGTTGGCTTTATTCCATGAGGTGATATACAAAACCAAAAGTATAACAATGATAGCACTTTCAATACCGATAACGATTTTGTAAGTCTTTCCTTTCCCTGCTGTAGAAGTATTCTCGGGCATATAAATTTAATATTTTGACAAAATTAATTATTTTTTTATATTCACAGATAAAAACATAAAAAATAGTGCTTTTGAGGGAATTGTTTTTTTAATGATTTTTGGCTTTAAAGCTCCAAATACTAAGGTCAAAGCCCCAAGATTCGCCATTCCAAATTCGATTTCAACAAACATCTCTGTGCATCTCCTTTCTTTCCGTGTATCTCTGTGTAACTTCTCTAAAGCCGGAGCCTACAATTACAAATCTTAAATCCTAAATCTAAAATTCTAAATCCCTCTCCCACCCTATTAACCATCAACGGTTAATAATTTTTTTACACTTATGGTTTTTTCTATCCTATAACGATATACTTTTGTTAATTCATAGATTCAAGCCTACCTCGTCCGATTGAACCCTTATGAATGAAGAAATTACGGTGTTTTCTAACGTCAAAATCATTGATATTTTATATAATACTACCTTGTTCGAATTTATAAAAACCATGCATGAATCGGAACTTCTGATGTATCTTTCATTTGGAATCACACTTTTAGCGATGATAGCCATTGCTTATGTGCCTATGAAAATGAAAGCAAAATTGGCAACGTTCATTGTAATTGCTAATGCCATGATCACTTCTTGGATTGCTATACCTGCCTTATTTGGCGATGCATTGGAGTATGTGATGTATGCAGGAGCGTTTATGGGGAATATTACTATTCGCATAGATGCATTGGCGGCATGGTTTATGGTGATCATAAATTTCACGGCAGTAACAGGCGTGATGTATGGTGATGGCTATTTAAAAGGACATCAAAGCAAGCCTGCAAAACTGAGTTTGCACTGGATATTATTTTTATTGTTCCAACTTTCGATGTTGGGTGTGTGTGTTGTGCAGCACGGATTAGCATTTCTGATTGTGTGGGAAATCATGTCGCTTTCATCCATGTTGTTGGTCATTTTCGACCATCATAAGCCCAATACCATAAAAGCGGGGCTCAACTATTTCGTGCAAATGCACATCAGCGTCCTCTTGCTTACCGTTGGTTTTATTTGGGTGTATTTTCAAACGGGTTCGTTTAGTTTCGAGGCATTTCACACGTTTTTCGGCACCAATTCAAACATTTGGCTCTTCTTGATTTTCTTTGTCGGCTTTGGATTCAAAGCCGGTTTCATCCCTTTCCACACATGGTTGCCTCATGCGCATCCTGCCGCTCCTTCGCATATTTCGGGTGTGATGTCGGGAGTGATTGTGAAATTAGGTATTTATGGCATCATTCGTATCATTACTTTCCTTTCATCTGATTTACTTTTACTCGGCGAAATCGTGGTTAGTGTCTCAGTGCTGACAGGCTTGTATGGGATTTTAAACGCCGCCATTCATCATGATTTCAAAAAGATGTTAGCCTATTGCACCATCGAAAACATCGGCATAATTGGCATCGGAATCGGAGTCGGCATGATGGGCTTGGGCAATGGTTCTCCTTTACTATATTATTTAGGATTTGGTGGCGCTCTGTTGCATGTGTTGAATCATTCCTTGTTCAAGTCTTTGCTGTTTTATGCGGCAGGCTCAGTTTACAAACAGACACATACCCGCAATATGGAGAAGTTGGGCGGTTTGATAAAACAGATGCCGAAAACCGCTCTTATTTTTCTGATAGGTGCCATTGCCATTGGCGGCATTCCGCCTTTCAATGGTTTTGTCTCGGAATTCATCATTTATAGTGGTCTTTTGGAAGGCATGAAATCAAGCAATTTGAGTCAAACGAGTTTGCTGATATTAACGTTCGCCGGACTCAGTATCATTGGCGGAATTTCTATCTTAACTTTCACCAAGGCATTCGGAACTATTTTCTTAGGCAATCCAAGAGAAAAGATGGATCCGACACCTCAAGAAGTTTCTCGGCTCATGCTCATCCCGCAATATATTATTATTGCAGCCATGTTGAGTGTCGCGTTTTTCCCACAAATCTATTTGACAATCATCAGCCATATCGTGCAAGGTCTTTCTGTCTCCCGCTTAGGATTCGAGCCTGTTGGGTTTGATAGTTTCGCTACCATGATTTCGAATATCAGCATCTATTCAGCCATATTCATCGGGCTAATTGGTTTGTTTTGGGGTGTCCGTGCTGTTATAGTGAAACGAAGAACTCAAAGTTCTCAACCCACATGGAACTGCGGTTATGAAGGTATTGCAACACCCAAAATGCAATATACAGGCAAATCATTTTCAAAACCTTTGAGCAAGATTCTCAATTTCCTGTTGATAGAAAAAAAGCAATTCACACAGATGAAACCCTCAGAACTGTTTCCTTCTAAACGCAATTACAGTTCAAGCTATCTTGATTTTTTCGAGCATTTTTTCATCAGAAAAATCACAAGGCGATTGTTGTATGCTACTAACTATTTTAAGTTTATTCAAAATGGCAGAATTCAATCGTATGTCATTTACGGCATAGTGTTTATCATTGCTATTTTTGTTTTAACCGCATTAAATATTTTGCAATGATTCTGATAAAAGCATTTTTGATAATCATTGTGGGTGCATTGCTACTCATTCCTTTTTTGAAAGTTGCAGGAAAAGGGATAGTTGTGTTTTTAGCAATTGTTCTTAATGCCGCATTGACATCTTATTTTGCAGTGCTCACATTGATGGGCGAAAAGTTTGAATTTATACTGCCGGGTAGTATCATTTCAGATGTAATTCCGATCCGTATTGATGCGTTGTCGGGTTGGTTTATGCTTATCATCAATTTGGTATTTATCACAGGTAGCTTTTACGGTTTGTTTTATATGAAAGAGTATCGGGAACAAAAGAGCAAAATTAGCGTTCATGCCATAGCGCTGCTTTTGTTGCATGGTGCGCTTTTAGGGATTTGCGTCATACAAAATAGTTTTGCCTTTCTCATTGCCTGGGAAATTATGGCGCTTTCAGCCTTTATGCTGGTGATTTTCGAGAATGAAAAAATGGCGACCATCAAAGCTGGGCTGAATTATTTGATACAATCCCACATTTCCATAGTGTTTCTGATGCTCGGTTTTATGTGGGTGCGATTTAAAACGGGCAGCTATGATTTTAGTGCCATCACGGCGTATAGCAGCGAGAATCCCTTGATTGCGATACTCTTGTTTCTGTGTTTCTTTGTTACATTTGCCATCAAAGCAGGCATTGTTCCGATGCATACGTGGTTGCCTTATGCCCATCCTGCAGCTCCCGCTCACATTTCGGGTATAATGTCGGGTGTAATTATTAAAATCGGAATCTTTGGCATATTGCGTATGCTATTACTCATCAAACTCGACTACACGACCATTGGCTACATCATCTTGTTTTTTTCCGTTGTTTCGGGATTATATGGCGTGATGCTGGCAATTATTCAGCATAATTTAAAGAAGTTGCTCGCCTATCATAGTATCGAAAATATAGGTATTATCGGAATGGGTATTGGCATTGGTTGCATCGGTTTGGGAAGCAACAATGCAATTCTCGCCAACTTAGGTTTTGCTGCCGCGATGTTGCATACCTTAAACCATGCACTGTTCAAATCCTTATTGTTTTATACTGCCGGCAATGTGTATCAGGCAACGCACACCGTTGATGTTGAACATTTGGGCGGCTTGGTAAAAAAGATGCCCCAAACGGCTCTGCTCTTTCTGATTGCAGCCATTGCAATTTGCGGCATTCCACCCTTTAATGGGTTTATTTCAGAGTTTCTTCTTTACACCGGTTTATACCATTGGCTGCAAGATGCAAACCTCTTTTCTTTAATCGTAATTGGCTTTTCCATCTTAGGATTGGTGCTGATTGGCGGTTTGGCGATGCTTTGTTTCACCAAAGCTTTTGGCGTAGTTTTCTTAGGGAATCCTCGCAAGGAATTTCGTCACGAAATCAAAGAACCACCTTTTTTGCAACTCTTACCACTCTATCTTATCACCCTAATTATTATAGCCATTGGAGTATTCCCAAAATTATTCATCAACCTACTGCTGCAACCTGTTTTATTGTTCACTTCCAATTCTTTTCCTGCCACAAACACCCTTCAATATAATCAGGATGTGTTGCAACAAATAAGTTGGGGCATGTGGGGTTTGATTGGTATTATCACCCTTGTGTTTTTGCTTCGGAAGTGGGCTTTAAGCAAAAGCAAAGTAAGCATAGAACCTACATGGGCTTGCTCCTACACTGCTCCAACACCAAAATTGCAATACACCGCCAATTCATTTGTCAGAAGCTATCGCAAACTCTTTCGGCCTTTTTTAATGTTATCAAAAAACAAGAAAGAGATTCATGGCATTTTCCCAAGCAAGGTACATTACAAATCGGTGACGTATGATAAGCTTGAAAAATGGTTTGTTGACAGCCCAATCAAAGCCATTAAATCTTTGTTGAGCCGTTTTCAGTTTCTTCAAAATGGAAATTTACAATTCTATATTTTATATGGTATCATCTTTATTGTTTCCATAATCTGTATCCCTTTAATTTATGAGAAGTTCCTTGATTTTATTGACTTTTTAAAACAATTATAATATGCTGAGTTTTGCCTTAATATTCATTGCAGCTATTTTTTTCTCGGGCATCATCTCCCGTACAAAAAGTATATTTTCGGGTCGCAAAGGACCGGGAATCATGCAGCCCATCAAAGATATCATTCGACTGTTTCGGAAAGGTGCGGTCTATAGTCAAACGTCAAGTTTTGTGTTTCAAATTGCTCCGACAATATATTTCTCCTCCGTGGTGATGGCGATGCTCATCGTACCGTTTGGTCAATCGAAAGGTTTGATAAGCTTTAATGGTGACTTTATTTTCTTTGCTTATGTGTTAGCACTTGGCAAATTCTTCAGCATTATTTCAGCATTAGACACAGGCAGCAGCTTTGGCGGTATGGGTGCCAGCCGCGAAGCCCTTTATTCCATGTTTGCCGAACCCGCTTTCTTCATTCTGATTGGTTCCTTGGCATTGCTCACTGGGCATTCCTCCTTTCAGGAAATCTTTTCCGCCTTGCATCTGGGTTCCTACATCACCTACGCTTTAGCGATACTTGCGACCTTCGTCTTATTGATGATTGCCATGATTGAAAACAGCCGCATGCCTATTGACGACCCCAAAACACATCTCGAACTTACCATGATACACGAAGTAATGATTTTGGAAAACAGCGGCTTCGATTTGGGATTGATTCTTTCGGCAGGCTGTCTGAAGTTTGCCATCTACGGTGCCTTAATCGTAAATTTGTTCATCGGTATCTTTCCTTATGAATACACCATTCCTCTATTCTTCATCACCCAATTCTTAATTGCAATCACCATTGGCACTATTGAATCTTTTATGGCTCGGTTCAGGATGGGGCACAATGCACAGTTTATTTTTGCCCTGACATCGGTTAGTTTGCTTATCTTTTTCGGCGCATTATTAATATTAGGAAAATTCATTTAATCTCTAAAACATTTAACCATGATAGCTGTTTTGCTCATAACCTTTCTCATCACGCTTTTTTATATGGCGATAGCCAATCGTATGCTTACGTATGTTAAGGTATTGGCTCTACAAGGGGTCTTACTCTTTTTCGTTGTTTTCATTCAGCTTAGCGAGATAAATGTCGTCAATCTGATATTTATTCTTTTGGAAACCATTATATTTAAGTCAATAGCCGTGCCGCTCTTTTTGGCATATATATTAAAACGAAACCGCATCACCCGAGAAGCCGAACCTTTTCTCCCCAACTTTGTTTCTCTGATCATTACCACCGTAATCGTCGTGGCAACTATTCTCTTAGCCAATAGCATACAGGAGCCGCATTTGGATAAGATATTCTTTGTTGTGGCATTATCCACTCTCTTCACCGGATTGTATTTCATTGCTTCGCGTCGAAAAATCATCACACACGTTATGGGCTATTTGGTGATTGAGAATGGTGTTTTTGTTTTGTCATTAGCCGTGGGCAACGAAATGCCGATGCTGGTTAACTTAGGTATTATGCTCGACATTTTTGCCAGCGTCCTGATTCTGGGTATCTTCTTAAACAAAATTGGAGATGTGTTTAAAGATATTGACGTGAACCAACTCAGTAATTTGAAAGATTATTAAACGCCCAAATCCACAATCATGATAACTCTCATATATCTTATAGTAGCTTTTTCAATTGCAATAGCGCTATTTATAAACAAGAATAAAACCATTAATTACAGCCTGTTGGGTTTGTTTTTAATGATACAGTGGGGCTTTACCATTTATGCTTGCCTGCACTTTCATGCCACCGAACTCGATTACTTCACCTTCGATGCCTTAGGAATATTGTTGTTGATCACCCTAAGCGTCATCAGCATTCCTGCTGCCATTCATGGTTTTTTATACATCCAAAATCAACAGGGTCCACCACGCTCAAGGAGTATCTTTTTTGCAGCCATCGTCGGTTTAATTACCGCCATCGGCGCAGGCTATCTTTCCAATCACATCGCCGTCACGTGGATTTTCACAGAGCTCACAACCTTGTTTGCCTCCGCCTTGATTTATCATCATCGCAACAAATTGGCTTTAGAAGGCACTTGGAAGTACGTGTTTATCTGCGCCATCAGCATCACCTTTATCTTCATAGGCATCTTATTTCTCAGTCTTTCGCTGATGCATGCAGGCTCCTCCGACCTGTCGTTTCAAAATCTATTAGCAAACAGCGACAAACTCAATCCATACTGGTTGCGATTAGCCTTTCTGTTTATTTTCACAGGCTTCACCGCCAAATTGGGCTTGGTGCCCATGTACACTGCCGGCATTGATGCCAAAGATACCGCTCCGGGTCCTGCCGCAGCATTACTCTCCAGCGTATTGATGAACTTAGGTTTTGTGGGTATCTTCCGTTTCTATTCGGTGGTTGCCAACACCTCCCTGCATCATTGGGCAAGCTTAGTGATTGGCATCGCCGCATTTCTATCCGTTTTCGTGGCAGCGGTCTATATGATAAAGGTGAAAAACATCAAACGCATGTTTGCCTATTCGGGCATCGAACACATGGGCTTGGTGATGCTCGGTTTGGCAGCAGGAGGCGTTGGCTATTACGCTGCCGTGCTGCACATCGTGCTCCATGCCTTAGTCAAATCAAGTCTGTTTTTTCAATACAATCAAATCTACAAAGTATTTAAAACAAAAAACATATACCAAATCGGAAACTATTTTAAATACAACACCACAGGCGCCTTGGTCATACTGCTGGGGTTTATTAGTGCCACCGCCATGCCTCCATCGGGTTTGTTCGTGAGCGAATTTCTGATTTTCCGGTCCTTATTCGAAGCCAATCAAATCATCGTTCTCATCCTAATCCTACTGCTGCTCACCATGATTATCTACGCCTTCGGCAAAAACATCTTCAAGATTCTTTTCCTGCCTGCCGTGGGTTTCAACGAAGATAGCGCGGCGCGCATCAGCCCTTGGGAATCCCTCACCCAATACATACTCTTGGCGGGAGCGGTCTATTTAGGGTTGAATCCCCCCGTGGAGTTTGTGAATCTGATTAATGAAAGTATAATGCACCTTCCAATTTAATGCGCCATGAATTATATCACACTACTCAATAATCAAACCATCGGAATTGCTGCCATCCCCGAAATTCCCTACGATACCTTTTTCGAGATAAACACAGGGTTTATAACCCAGCATCCCGAACGCCATTGTGTCAACTATTTCGGCTATAAAATCGGAGATGCCATCAAGCTGATATGTTGCATTGCCGATGACGACACCCACCAAATTTATGTTTCCGCTTGTGTGGTGAAGCGCGAAACGCCCCTGTTGGCTTTAACATCCAAGCTCTTGTGCTTCGAAAAGTTTGAACGCGAGATTCATGAAAACTTCGGCATAAACTTCATCCATCATCCTTGGTTGAAACCTCTTCGTTATGCCTTTAACCGTTTCGACACCTCGCAAACTATCGCCAATTATCCTTTTTATAGCATCAAAAGCGAAGAACTGCACGAGGTGGGCGTTGGTCCCATACATGCTGGCGTGATTGAACCCGGACATTTTCGTTTCATCTGCAATGGCGAACAAATCCTCCATCTCGAAATTCAATTGGGCTATCAACATCGTGGCATCGAACAACTCTTTCTCGACAAAAAAGAACTCCTCCAACGAGCCACTTTGGCAGAAAACATCGCAGGCGACACCGTAGCAGGTCATGCCACCGCTTTCGCTTCTTTGTGGGAAAGCCTTTGCCATTTCCAGCCCTCACGCGACTTGGATTTTGCCCGCACTGTGGCGCAAGAGTTGGAGCGGATAGCCATCCACACGGGCGATTTGAGCGCTTTATGTGCCGACATTGCTTATCAGTTGGGTGCTTCAGTCTTTGGACGTTTGCGCACACCCATCGTCAACTTCATGCAAGAATGGGGCGGCAATCGTTTGTCCAAGGGTCTGATTCGTGCGGGTCACAATCCCTTTCCTTTCACGCCCGCTTTGGCGGCTCGCCTCTTAGTGGTGTTCGATGCTTTCGTAGCCGACTTCGACGAAATGTGCAAACAAATGTTCAAACTCCCCAGTGCCTCTTCGCGTTTCGAACGCACGGGCGTGGTGTCCCACGACGATGTCTTGTCCATCAATGCCGTCGGGATGGCAGCACGTTCCAGCGGGCTCCAGCGCGATATTCGCCTGTCCCATCCCTACGGTCTCTATCCCGAATTGAACCACGAACCCGTCATCAAACGCCATGGTGATGTCTATTCCCGTGTGCAAATGCGCAAAGAAGAGATAAAGCAATCCATCGAATATGTCCGCAAATTGATTGCCTCGGTTCCCCATCCCCAACCCGCTCCAAGCCCACTGCAACAGCCTCAAACCGATGCCTTCACCATTACATTAGTTGAAGCTTGGCGTGGCGAAATTTGCCATTGTGCCATCACCGACGCCCAGGGCGAACTGCTCATCTATAAAATCAAAGACCCCTCTTTCCACAACTGGATGGCGTTGGCTATGGCGGTCAGAAACAACGAAATATCCGACTTCCCCGTCAGCAACAAAAGTTTCAACCTATCTTATGCAGGTCACGATTTGTAACATTTAATTCAAAACATCATGCTCGACACTTTAAAGATTTTATACCATCAGGGAAAACAATTCATTCCCAATGTGCGCACTGCCCAAGTCCCGGGAATCTTTCGCGGCAGACCGCTCATCAGCCTTCAGACAGTGGACCAGGCAGCCTTAACCTCCCTTTGTCCAATGCGCGCCATCACCGCCAATCCTGTGGCGATAGATTTAGGAAAATGCACCTTTTGTGGCGCCTGTGCCCAACAGTTTCCCGACAAAATCAGCTTCACCACCGACTATAAAATCGCCACCAACCAACGCGAAAGCCTCATCATAACAGCAGGCGACGACACGCCCCTCCAGCTAAATCCTCAAATGATTCGCCCCGAAATCCGCAGCCTCTTCCGTTCCTCATTAAAACTCCGACAGGTTTCTGCAGGCGGCGACAACAGTAGCGAATGGGAACTCAACGCCGCCAACAATGTCCAGTTCGACATCAGCCGCTTCGGTATCGAATTTGTGGCTTCCCCCCGCCATGCCGACGGCATCGTCATCACAGGACCCATCACAAACAACATGGCAGAAGCTCTCCAAATTTGTTATGATGCCGTGCCCCATCCCAAAATTATTGTCCTCGTAGGCACCGACGCCATCAGCGGCGGACTCTTTGCCGATAGCCCCGCCGTCAATCGCTCCTTCCTCCAAAACAACACCGTTGACCTCTACATCCCCGGCAATCCCGCCCATCCACTCACGTTTATCAATGGGCTGCTGAATTTGATAGGGGCATAGGGTTTAGGCGTAGAAAAAACCACTGAGACACTAAGAGCATAAAGAACCACTAAGAAGCACCTCCAAAAATTTTTCATTTTTTATTTTTCATTTTTATGGCGCATCCCTGCGGGTCGGGCTTTACTCTCCAAGTCCTCGGGGCTGAATAACGCCCCTGTGGGATTGGAGTCTATCCCGATGAAGTCGGGGTTCCAATCCCTTGCGCGCGTGCCCCGTGTCTATCCCCCGGACTCTTAATCAATCATACCATTTAACCCTATGATTATTCCCACTTCCTGCCGCGCATAACAAATGTCCCACTTGTCCCAATCGTCATATAAAAAACAATTGAAAATGCCCCCATCCTTTCATACAATCCGCCACCCCTGTAGAGACGCAAAATTTTGCGTCTCTACTACGCACCCCAATTTTGCGTCTCTACTGCACGCCCCAATTTTCCATCTCTATAATTATCCGATTTTGCCTTTCTATTCAAAAAAAAACCTTCTTCCATCTTCCCCAACCTTAATAGAAATGACAAACACCCAACAACCCAAACCCCCAACCTTCTAAACCTTCTCTTTTCCATTCCCCAAAACCCGTATGGGGTTTAAGTTTTGTAACCACGACTTTCAAGTCATGGTAGATTACAACCAACACTCCTCAAAGCCCCTTTAGGGGCGAAATAAAATTCATTACTATACAAAGCAAGCTCCTTTTATACCTATAATTATTTATATTTAATTTGTTGTGGGCAACAATACAATCGAGATAAGGTCATTATTTTTTAATTCATAAGCAGAGACAATGTGTAAATTGTTGTATTTCCCTAAGGTTATTTTATAAATATAACGATAATTTTTTTCAGTATCATTTAAATTAACCTCATATTCCAATTTTATATTCAGCTCTTTATTTCCATCAAAACATTTTAAAGAAATAGTATCATTATATCGTTTATATTTGTTGTATTCTTTAAAATATTCTAATGCAATTAGACCACTATCCAACACAGGAAATAATTTTAAAATTTTATCATTTAATTCTACTCTGGTTAATCGTACTTTTTTTATAGTATTCATATATTTTCTCTATTTATATTTTCTATAATTTACACAATTTCTTTAAACAAACATTACTCTCACTAAATATCTTGACAGAATAAATACCTTTTGACAGGCTCGATATATCAATTTCCATTACTGTGCCAAATAAAATATCTTGTCGAACAATTTTACCTATATTATCAATAATTTGAAAATATGCACCTTGTTTAAAACCTGATGGGTATTTTATTTCAAAACTGTTAAGTACAGGATTAGGATATATAGAAACTAATTTATCCAAAATTTCCGAATCAATACCAGCATCACTATTAACATGGATTATTTTCGTAAATGTGTCATTTCCACACCCAGTTGTTGCCTTCAATGAAACAGTGTATGAACCTGAATTTAAATAAACATGTGATGGATTTTGGGCTGTTGAACTTCCACCATCACCGAAAAGCCAGTACCACGAGGTTGGATAATTAGTTGAATTATCATTAAATTGAACGCTCTGATTTTGGTAGATAATTGTCGGAGTATTAGTATAACTTGCAGCCGGTATGTGAGCTGCCATACTAATTCCATAATCGGCGGTACTTGTATTAGCAGGATCTAACCATGGTTGTAATCTTTGGTAAGCACTTGTATTATTCGATTGCCAATGATATGAAAATTTTCCATACAAACTATACCCCGATGGATTTGAGCAAGTCGCACTACCACCTGTTAATGTTCCAATTATTCTTCCATAATTATCAAATATAGGGGACCCTGATGAACCTCCTTCAGTAACTCCCCATCCATTAGTTGTTTGTGCCCACTGAACACGCCAATGTGCGTTTGTAGCACAAGTAAAATCTGGAATGCTCCATGTATCAGTTTGTAAAGGTGTCCCATAATAAGAAATTTTCTTAATATCTCCTGCGGGATGATGAATACATCTACCATATGAACTGATAGAACCACTTCTATCCCAACCCAGTAAATATAAATTATAAGATGGAGGGATTGCAGTATTTAATCGAAGTAACTCAAAATCAGAACCACCATTCATCAAACCGAACGATACCAAAGAGCAGCCTGTTATCGAATTTGCAGTTGGTTGTGCAGAAGGGTTAGAACAGGTTGCTGATTGATAATTAAAATAAAAAATCCATTGATTAAAATCTTGTGCTGTGGCATAATTGCCAGAGCTATATGTGCAATGATCAGCAGTTAAAAAATATGGAGTACAATCGTTATTTGTATTGTTAATTAAAGAACCTGTACACCAAGCCAAATCAGAACCAATTTTTACTGATATACGAGCGACTCCACTTTTTTTATCAACATAATAACTACCTTCCGAACAATTTACGTTTACCTCACATGAACCCGAAGAACCAAAACCTTTATTCGAATTATTACTCACACCTCTATACGCATAGCCAATTCCCGATATATTTATATTTGGCACAACTGTATTATCATAAGGCTGATAATATTCTAAAATTATTGATTCATCATATACCAATTCATTTGCGAATAGGCGACTTTCATGATTATTTGCATAAGTGTAAGCTCCCAAAATTTGTGTTTTATTTTCATTATACACGAAAAGTTTACAATCAGGAGGTATAAAAAAATCGTTATAATAAACACCCATTGCCAACGCATCCTTGCATTTAATTTTTAATCTCCATATTCTTCCATTATTTTCTGGCAAATCATACCACGTACCTGAGTTATTAATCGAATAATTGACAGGGATAGTAATACCAAATCTATACCCAAATCCCTTTGAATCATTTGACTCATCTACTTTAATCAGACTATCAACATTGGGGGGTTTAAGATTTAATACAGCAAAATCATCCGGTAGTTTATAAGCTAAACTTTTTGGCAAGCCACCTTCACTTATCTGCGCCTGACAATAATTTATTGAAAAATATATTGTCAATATTAGAGATATAATTTTAAATGCTTTCATGGTTTATTTTTATAATTAATTATCTTTACTAGTCACATCTAATAGAAAATATCCGTCGTTTTTTGATATTATTTCAATCTGTATTTTCCAAAGTATTTTATTTTCTTTTTCTT
>CAIWVT010000312.1 GCA_903916135.1 uncultured bacterium | reverse complement strand
GCTGACGTTGACAAAATCATTGCTGATTTCCAAACACGTTGCACTGAATTGAATGCTTATTTCATTTATACCAAATTAATCAAAACACCTTTATATAAAGTGTTTTTTCCGCTTGGTGTGATGGAATATACGCAACGCGCCAACAAAGGTAATATTGAAAATTATATGGAAGCTATGGTTTTAGCTATCACAGCTCATACCGCAGCAGCCGGTGGCATAAGTGTTTTGAATGAATTCATAGCCTTTCAAACCGATTATGCAGCGGCTCGTGGAGAACAAACTATTGACAAGGGCTTGGTTAGTGGTACGCGCAATAGTCGCGATGAAGCCGAAGTGGTTTGGGCAACGCAAATGCAGAAAAACCTACTCAACTTGGCAATAGAATTTATAGGTCAACCCGCAAAAATGAGTCTATTCTTTTCTCAGGAGTATTTTCAACGCAGTCATTCATCAGCCTCTCATCATGTAGGCACCCTCACCGGTTTAGTTACTCGCGGTCATACCATTGTCCCCGAAGCTGAAGTGCTGGTTCATGTGGTGGATGGCAACATCGCTGATGTTTTTACCAAACCCGATGGAACCTTTCGCACCCACCACCTGAAAGATGGATTTTATAAGGTGCAATTCAGCAAAGCAGGATTCATCATGCAGGAAATCACCGTCGAAATCAAAAACAATGAGGACACCATCTGCGATGTTATGATGGAAATGTCCACTCAGGAAGTTTCATAAGGTATCAGATATTCAATTAAAGAAAAGGCTTGCCATCACTGACAAGCCTTTTTTTATGGTTATATTGTTTTATTGTTCTATTGTTTTATTGTTCAATTGTTTTATTGTTTTCTTTCTTAGTGTATCTTAGTGTTCTCCGTCCTGTCCCGCACATGAACCTGTCCCGTACATGTAATGTCGGGAATGTCGGGTGTGTCGGGAGTGTCTGGATGACCATCAATGACCAATCAACCAATTGACCTAATCCACTCAATTAACCAATCAACTACTCCGTAATAACCAATTTCTTCACCGACTTTTTATCCCCGGCATTCATTTCAACATAATATATGCCAGAGCTTAGGTTGGCGGTGTTGTAATGATAAAGCGTTGAAGTGCCCGTTAGTGTTTTGTTTTCAACAACGTCAATCAGGCTGCCCATCACACTATAAATTTTGATAGAAACTGGCGAAGAAATGTTGTTGACAGCAAAAGTAACCTGTTGCTGATGCGCAGGATTGGGATACATAGTGAACGAAGTTTCTTCCGTGTTTTCTGCCAAACCAACACCCATTGTAACGGGTATTTTCATTTGATACGGGATATAATTATAGGCTGTGGCGGTTATCAAAATGCTATCGGTGGTGTTGAGAGCAGGAAAACTAAGGTTAGCAACACCTGCTACCACATTAGCCGTTCCAATGATTTGATGGTTTTTGGTCAAACAAACGAAGCCGTTTGGAGCATTGCAGTTCACCACAAGACTTATGGCTCCCAACACCGAAGAAGGGTTATGCGTTACTGCCATCGTATGCGGATTGTCGGTGCGAACCATCAGCGAAGGGTCGCCAAAAATCGTCCACGTATCGGTCATATTAAAGTCGGAATAGGCGTCGTTCATTTTAAAGATACCGTTGATGGATAATCCACCGAAAGTCCGTTTGATATTATTGATGTTGGATTCCACAAGCAGGTCCACCATTTCGTCTTCGGCATCCATAGGAGGATCCCAACTTTGATTGATGGTTGACATCAGCGTAGCAACTGCGCCAGTTGGCAATGTGCCATTCGTAGCGCGCAACCATGCCTCCGCAAAGCAGGTGCCTGCCGTGAAGTTTCCATTCACACATGCCACCGACCAAATGAAGGGCCACATCGTGGTGTTGGTCAGCGTGCCTACTTCCGTGTTCGAAAATCCTGTTGTGCCCCACGAAACATCCGAACCGTGTCCGCAATAGGTGATGATACCTGCTCCTTTGTTCACTTCGGTAGTAACTTGCGCTTGGGTTGCATTGCCGGAAACATCTGCGCCTCCCTGACTTCCGTCGAACAATTCGGCACGCGTCAAATAAGTGTAATTGGTCAAACTGTCGAGCATTCTGCGTTCGTGTTGATAATCGTATTCGTTGTCGTCACCCGGACCTTGGTCGGAGCCGATGCCTACACAGTTATTGAATTTCCCGATGCTTGTGGTTGGTGTTTTTTCATACGAAATGGTTCGGTTCACTTGTGTTGTTACATGCGTTATGCTTTCTGCCGAAAAACGTCCCACAAAGATTTCTTGATAGTGATCTGATGTGCCTCCCAAAATATAACCATACGATGGGTCGGAACCTCCGCCCGCCACAGTGAATGTTGGACATGACGCATCGCCCACTAAGAGCAAAAAGGTCAAACCATTGGTATTATAATAATTCGTAACATACGTTTTAATGGCAGCGGCTGTAGAACCTGCTGAGGTAACGCTCACCATTTCGGTGGGGATGCCTTCATCATTTTTCCAATCCACAAAGGGCTGCATGGCGGTCATGTAGGTTGCATTGCAAATAATAAGCATTTTGCCATGTTCGTTCAAGGCAGTGTATTTATGATTGGAAGTATAGTTTAAAAATTGACTGCTATAAATCCGACTAAATTCTTTATCAATAACGCTGAGTGCTTCGTTGCGCACCAAAGGATTTGCTACAGGAGCCGTGTTGGTATGCAAACTCACGGACAAATTGCTGTAAACCCGCAACACTTTTGTCACAGGATTGTATTGAAAAGGATAGGTAACGACGGTTTGTCCTCTGAAATCTCTCAGGATATAAGGCTCTTTTAATTCTGCCAAGGTGCCCGGAAAGAATTGATTTTGATTATAAGCTGTGCCGTAAACATAAGGAACGGACGCAGGCTCAATATCGCGGGTGAAATTGCCTTTGGAAGGTGCAATGTCCACATTTGGATAATCAATATAATTGGAATAGGTTACTACCACTTCCATTTGCTGATTGTCGGGGATAATCATCGAAGTGGTAACTTTGGGCAAGTCGGGAGCGCCAGCTTGCAGGATGGGCGTGGTGTTTTGCAAGCTAATGGTCTGTTGAACGCCCTGTGGCGTCTGAACATCTTGGGTGGTATAACCATTCAGTTCCACCGTGAAAGATGAACTTTGGATGTTGCCCGAAACTAATTTTATTTTGACAGGTTTCAGTGTCTGCGAACTAATATTTACCCAATTTTGTGCATAGATTTGAAAGCTGATGCAAACAGCTAAAAGGAAAACATACAATTTTGCCATACTATTGCTATTTAATGATTACTAATTTGGTTGTGAATTTTTCTGATGCGGTGTTTAATGAAAGATAATATACGCCTGCGGCATATTTTGCCATATTGATAAAGAGGTTGTAGGTTCCTTGTGGTTTCGATTGATTGTTGATGAAGGTTTCAATCAATTTTCCGTTCATATCATAAAGACCTAAACTCATGTTGGAGCTTTCTTTGAGTGTGAAACTGATATTTGACATGCCATTGCTTGGGTTCGGGCTACACGTGAGTGCCGTAGCATTCATAGTATTTTCATCAACAGCAGCATTGACTTTTATGGATGGTGGGAAGAAAATATAATCCAAATAGGCAGCATCGTCGCCATCGCTCACCGAACCATCTTTTTGATATGACCAACGGAAAGTGCGATGACCTGCCGCCACAGGATATTGTGCTTTTGTCCAAACGGTGTTCACACCATCCCATTGTCCTTGGGTGATGCCATCAATTGAAAACACCAAATTGTCATACCAACTATAGGAACCACCGCCATTATCCACTCCTTGTTCGCACGAAACTTTTTTTATGAAAGATATAGTATCGTCAACCGTAACATCCATCGTGATGAACAAATCGGAACTCTGACCGTCGGTGATGATACCCGATTTGGCACTATATACACCCTCATAAGCAGCGGCACTCAACAGTATCCATGGCGCATCACCACCCGATTGCCAATTGAACTTCGAGAAATTTCCCGTTTCGAAATCTTCCATCGCTTGACCTACCATCAAATCATATTCATTGATTTTGATATACGCACCCGATTGAAGCGTATAGGTGAAATGCACCACAGCAGAGGCAGGTAATGAAGAAGAAACCTGTATAGCAAAGGTGGCGTTTGCCGAAGAAGATTTCGCCAAAGTGTTCAGATTGCAAGTGCCACTTGTGATGGTAATATACGGACTTGTGGAGGTCAAAGTGCCTGTAGTTCCCAAAGCATTGCTATGACCATTGTTTAAGGATTGTATCACGATATTGCAGTTTTCGCCTGCATCCAAAGCATTGTTATGATTTCCTGCGGCATCATCCACCACAAAATTACCTATCTCCAAAGCAGGAGCATTTATCAGGTAAGAGAAATTTGAATTCCACGTGTTGGAGCTATTATCCTGTATGGTCATAGTGAAATTAGCAACATGCTGATCAGGAACATTCGCGGTTGTAGTGAAAGCATAAGCAGCCGTTTGCGTAGCCGTTGAGGTTTGAGCAATTGTTCCCCATGCTTGGGTATTATCTGTAATCGTCAGATACGTATCGGTGGAGGCAATGGTAGCATTCACGCCTAGTGCGTCGCCTGCACCATAATTTTTCAAGCTAACATCAAAGATGACGTGTTCGTTATAATCCACTATGGTATCCCCGCCCGTAGTCGTGTTCACATGATTGTCGTTATACAATACATACGGACCCGTGGGCGAAGCCACAACAAGGGTGCCGATATACGGTTGACGGTTTTGACACGTCACCACAACATCCGCAGTCCCCGGAATGGTGATGGGAGTAACCGTCATCGTTACCGCACCCAACGAATCTGCCAAAGCAGCGCCATATAAAACACCGTTTTTCGATATGGCAGCATAACAATAGGGAGCATTTGTCGCGATGGTGAAGGTGGTGGAGCCTAAAGGCATCAGCGAATTATAGCTCACCGTCATCGCTTCTGGCACCGAATAATATATCATCAACGAAGGGTCGCCCATCAAATGATAGATTTCCCAATAGTAAGGCGCGCTCGAATTGCCCGATTGCTCAACGGCTAAATTTCCTGCGTTCACCATTTGTCCTTGCGTTACATACCAATTGCCAAAGGATTCGCCATGCTCGTGATAGGTGCGATCATAAGCACCCAATTTCGTAGCATCGTAGGTTGGATGCAAGGGTATGGTGGTGCTATAAGGTCTGTAGCCCACTGCCCAAAAATAATCTTCATCCCAATACGTAGAGTTCGAACCGCCAATATATCCTATAGCGCCTTTCCCATCGGCTCGCAACAAAGCTTCCCCAAAACAAAGCACCTCGTCGAACTTATTGGTCAAACAACAATTGCCTATCATCAAAGGATATTTGTGTGCATTAGTTAAAGTAGCAATATCAGCAATGCCAAAAGCAGGACTTCCCCAACCGTCGGGACCGCCATGCGCCGTATAGTTTGCCATACAAACACCTTTGCTCACATTTTGAATGATTTGAGAAGAACTACTGCCCGAAACGGCAAAGAGATAGGTGTTAGAATACAATCCATGCGCCGCGTTGAAATAGGTTTCTGTGCCATAATTAATCTGACCATCGCCATGCGTAGGACCATAGGTAGGGTCTTGACCGGCTATCATCACACAAGTGTCCAAGAATGTTTTCTTAGGCATAAAATATTGTTCGTATTCTAAAGTCTTTTCCAACTGCGGTTTCAACTCGGAGGTGTTCGTGGCTGAAAAGCGTCCGTAATACACCTCAGGCAAGAAATCGCCCGTATATTCACAATAATACAAATCGGAAACATGCGTGCCTGTGGTCCCTGCGAACGAAGGAACCTGATCAATGTCGCCCACAAAAAGCACAAAACTTGGTGCAGGATTAGAAGGAGTGGCTGCCGTATATAAACCTTGCAGATACGCTTTGATAGACGTAGTGGTGGTTCCAACGGCTGGATTATTGGTGTAAGCTTCCACCACAGTGAAACCCTTTTTGGTTTTCCATTGAACAAAAGACTGCAACTGACTTTGAAACATCGGGTCAGCCACAATAACATATTTCACAGGATAAGTGGTCAGATTTGCTTTTTGAGTAAGAGGTTTGTAATTGATAAATTTGTCGAATGAAGGCTGAAAATAGGGCGAATAATAATTTTCTTTTTGTTGAATGGTAGCATCAATATCGGCATTTTCGAAACGGATTTCTACTTCGAGATGCGTATAAACGCGCAACATTTTGCTCACAGGATTATAAAAGATAGGGGAGATGTCCATTCTGCCGAGATTCACTCCGCGCATAATGCCAATTTTATCCACAATTGCCAAATCATGATTTCCAAATTGATTGCTGAGGTAGGAAGCTGAATTATATTTGAATTCGGCTTTCGTCGGGTCATCGCTTTTCGACAGCGAAGGCTGCGTAGGCATCAGCGGAAACGAAATGCCCAAGTCGCTCAAAGGCATATCCGTATAAGAAGAATTCACGATGTTGATATGGATGTTGGCACCTATAGGGATTTCAATCAAATTTTTTAACACAGGCAGTTTGGGATTGCCGATTTCGGTCGAACTGCCATAAGAAGCAACACACAAAGCAGAAAACATTCCCTTTTGCGTGTTCACTTTCAACAGTTTTAAATCATCCAAACTTAGCGTATTCACCACCACAAGTTTCTCGTAGGTGTTTTCGGTGATGCGCAATTGTGTCTTTTCTTTATCAGGATGAAACGCGAAAGCGTTGCAAGCAATCAGTAGGAAAAAAACAGGGATACTTCTTGAAAAAATGCGATAAAATGTTTTCATAAGGTTGAGTGTATAGAAAATTTGATGTAAAATTAGATAAATATTTTGAACCACAAACAATCTTAATAAAGTTTAACATATATTTATTTTGGAGGAAACTAAAAAAACCTTGGAAACACGGAGAGATACAGAGATTTCATACCATTATATAATGGTATAAAAATATAAAAAAAATAGTGTTACTTTGCGTCTTCGCGCGATGTTTTTTTCATTGCAACATCTGTCTGCCTGATTTCAGTCGGGCAGTTGAGTTTGTGGCAAGATAAGGAATTTTCGGAGGGGACTCAAACTTGGGCAAAAAATACTCGGAAACTTAAATACTCAGAACCTTTTAATAGCTATCCATCCCAATAATAGTAATAATATTTTTCAAAGAAGTTAGGGATTGCCAAAGTTTTTACTAATTTTGCTCCAAATGCGTACCATCAAAAAAGTATTAATAATCCGATTCAGTTCTATAGGCGACATAGTGCTCACTACGCCTGTGGTTCGATGCGTCAAACAGCAACTGCCCGACGTGGAGGTGCATTACCTCACCAAGCAACAATATCTGCCTTTGGTGTCAAGCAATCCTTTTATTGATAAAATATTTACTATTCATAAGAAAACGAGCGAAGTTATCGCCCAACTTAAAGCAGAGAATTACGACTTCATCATTGATTTGCACAAAAACCTGCGTTCTTCTCAAGTGTTGATGCACTTAGGCATTGCTTCGGACTCCTTTAATAAGCTCAACAAAGAGAAATGGCTGCTGACCAATATGGGGATTAATCTTTTGCCGAAGGTTCATATCGTTGACCGTTATTTTCATGCGGTGAAAAAGCTCCATGTGAAGAACGACCAGCAAGGTCTCGATTTCTTTATCCCCGAATCGGATAGCATAATCCTGAAGGATTTCTTTCCTGAAACATTTCAGCAGGGATATGTGGCATTGGTGATAGGCAGCAAACAACAAACGAAACAGATTCCTGTGGAGAAGATGCTTGCTATTATTGCGAAGCTCAACAAAGCGGTAGTTTTGCTTGGCGGCAATGAAGATTTTCTGAAGGCGAAGCAAGTGGCGGATGCGGCTGGGAGCAATGTGTTTAATGCTTGTGGGATGCTTTCCCTAAATCAATCGGCTTCCATCATGCAGCAGGCTGCCTGCATCATCACGCCCGACACGGGTTTGATGCATATTGCGGCAGCATTGAAGAAAAAAGTGATTTCAGTGTGGGGAAACACCATTCCCGGGTTTGGTATGTATCCCTATTATCCGAAGGATGCTCAGAACTTCACCATCGTGGAAGTGAACCATCTGAAATGTCGTCCGTGCAGCAAATTGGGCTATGACGCCTGTCCGAAAAAGCATTTCCGTTGCATGATGAACATAGATGTGGACAAAATAATTGAAGCAGCAGGAGCCTAATTGGAATGTTTTTACTTCATCTTTGGCAGATATACTGCGAAGACAAAGATAAAGAGCAACGTAAAAATAAGCGACACCGCTTGCATCAGCATTAGATACGACATTCCCAAACTTCTTAGAAAAAGAAAGGGAAGCAACAGCATCACCCCTTGAATTCCCACATAGATATAAAAACCTTTACGCTGCATATTGAGCAATAGTATCAAGCCATAAATACAAGCGGCATGGAGACCGATTTTTAAAAGAAAGTACAACACATTTCCGTGCATGCCTTCCTCGGTGATTACGTCTATCACCGGAATTTTCAACAAGAAACTATCAAGCCCTGCACCAAAAAGCAGAAAAACGTGGAGGATGATTAGGACCCCATTTGAAAAAATGCTGAGGTTCCCCAATATCGTTAAAAGAATAGGCTGGGGAGTTTTCGTTTCTCTTAGGTTATCGTTCATGCTTTGCTTTTCATATGTTTGTAAGGGATTCTATAGAGGAAAATGAAAACGACGCTCACCACGATAAAGAGTATGTTTATAAAATTCAATACTACAAAAAATGAGAGCAGTATCATGATGGCGTTGGCAGAAAGATAAATCCAATAGCCGGAGCGTTTGAGGCGAAACATCAGCAATGCGCCCACAAGCGAACTTCCGAAAAGGACGAAAACGGATAGGAAAAATACTATTAAGATGTTGCTCCCGACATTATAGAAGCCTTTCACAAAGAAGTTGATGTAGTTTGCCATCCATCCCGAAAGGAATAAGCCTCCGAAGGAAAACAGTGTCATGCTTCCGCTAAAGAAGAAGGTGATAAGGCAAAGACGGCTCAAAAAGACCGGTCGTTTCTTTGAGCTGACGATTTGAACGTAGATATCCTCGAATTCCATAATCAAATAAAAAATAAAAGTAGAATATTCACAATGATGATGAGGGCGAAAGCAACGGCAATGGGGATGCGGATGTGTTTGCCTGAGAAAAAGAGGGCATAAATCAATTTCAAAACATTGTTGCTGATGATAGCTTGGAAGGTCGCCATCGAAATTAATTCTATGGTTACATTGTGCTTCCCTTCAAAGAGGGTAATCAAAAACGGGTCAATATCCGTAACGCCTACGATGATGGACAGGAAGTTCAATCCCTGGTTGCCGAAATATTTTACGGCGAAATAGGTAACAAATGTGAAAGCCACAAACAGCACCATAAACAACATAGCCACCTTGAATTCAAGCGGGTTTTTGTCTTTCATCAGATTCTCTTCGGTAACTTCTTCTTTTTTGTGTTGATAAAAATACACGCCGATGCCCACAATGATGGTCAGCACAAACATGATGAGGAAGATTAAGAAGTTCTGTTTGAACAAATCGAGATTGAAAATCATCATCAAGATGCCAATGCGCAAATACATCATCGCTGTGGCGAGGATAATTGCCGAGGCATAATTGTTTTTCAGTTGCGTGTCTTCCTTACTTTTCTTTGCCAAAATGATGGTGGTGGCGGTGCTGCTATACATGCCGCCCAATATGCCCGAAATGATGATGCCCGATTTTTTAAACACAAATTTCTTCAACAGATAACTGAAATAGGAAATGGTGGAGATGACCACCACCGCCAACCAGATTTTGTAGGGCGTGAGTGCCAGGAAATCAACGATGGGTTTGTTGGGAACTATGGGCAAAATGATGCCTGCGATAATCAGGAATTTCGCTAAGGTGATGAATTCTTCTTTTTCAATTTGGGCGGTCAGGGTGCCAAGGGTTTCTTTGATTTCGGTGAAGATTAAAACGGTTACGACCACCAAAATATAGAGCCATGCGGGTTGGGTGATGACCAAGGGTGCCATGCAATAGGTGATGAGCGCGATGATGACCGTGGTGAGTCCGAAATCTTTATAATACTTGAGTTTGAAGAAGTAATTTATGCCCAAGAACATGCTGATGACGAATCCGCCGCCCATAAATAGAAATAAATATTCGGGGTCAATGATGTAGAGTATGTAGCCCAATATGCCGATGAAGGTGAAGGTGCGGTCGGTGCCAAACAAGCGGATGTTTTCGGCGGCAGGATGCAGTTTGCGTTGCGAAAGACCGATAAACAAAGCAAACAAGGTAACAAGTAAGAAGTCTATCAGTTGTTTTGGTATCAGTTGAAGGATTTGTTCCATGGTTGATAGTGCCTAAAGTTTGAAGTACTTGAAGTGCCTAAAGTACTTGAAATACTTCTATAAAAACAAATGAATTAGAAAATAGATTAATGCAGACAGTCCCAAGGTGCAAGGTATGGTGAAAATCCAAGCGATGACAATATTTCCGGCAAGTTTCCATTTCACGGCGCTCGCACGTTTGGTAACTCCAACGCCCATAATGGCACCCGTTATGGTATGGGTTGTGCTTACAGGAATGCCTGCAAGTGTAACGCCAAACAGGGTGAGTGCTCCGGCAGTTTCGGCACAAAATCCGCCTATAGGTTTCAAATTAGTCAGCCCTGCACCAAGGGTTCGGATGATTTTCCATGCGCCGATTAAGGTGCCTAAAGCGATACAGCTATGGGCGGTCAACACCACCCATAAAGGCACGTCGGCATTGGCAGGCAGATAGCCGGTTCCGATGAGCAACATCAGCACTATGCCCATGGTTTTTTGCGCATCGTTGCCGCCATGACCTAAACTGAATGCCGCAGACGATGCTAACTGCATTACGCGAAAGTAGCGGTCAATCTTCAAGGGAGGCTTTCGTCCCCATATCATCAAGGTGAGTGCCATGAAAAAGTAGCCGATGATGAATCCGAATACGGGTGCTAAAACGATAAAAATGACGATTTTGAAAAGCCCCGCAGCAAACACAGCACCTACGCCGCCTTTGATGAGGGCGGGTCCAATCAATCCGCCAATCAGGGCATGAGAAACAGAGTTTGGGATGCCGTTCAAGCCGCAAATCAGCACCCAAGTGCCCGCGCCCAACAAGGAACAAAGAATAAATAATGCATCAATATTTATTTTACTGGGATCAATAACATGTTTGCCGATGGTGGTGGCAACGTGGGTGCCTAATATCAAAAAGGCAATGAAATTGAAGAACGCAGCCCAAGCAACTGCAAGTTTTGGAGACAAGACATTGGTGGCAACGATGGTGGCGATGGAGTTGCCGGCGTCGTTCATCCCGTTAAGGAAATCGTAGGCAAAAGCAACAACGATGGTGATGATAACTAAGGCTAACATGTTGCGGGTTTATGCAATTTTTACAATGATGGATTTGAGCACATCGGAAACGTCTTCGGCTTTGTCGGTGGCGGTTTCGAGGGTTTTCAGGATGGCATCTTTTTTAATGAGTTCGATGGCGTCTTTTTCGTTTTCGAACAAATCGGAAACGGACATATAATACAAATCGTCCACTTGATTTTCGATTTCGTTCAGGCGGATACACGCTTTTTTAATGATTTGTGGATGTTTCAGGTTTTTTAATTCGCCAATGGCAACGCGAAGTTCGCGGGCGGCTTGCACCAAAAGTTCCGAAATTTCGATGGTGTTGATGGGCAGTTCGGTAACTTTATAGAGTTGAAGGCGTTTCGCACACGAATGGATATAGTCCAACACATCGTCTAAGGAAGAGGTGAGTTCTTGAATATCTTCGCGGTCGAAAGGCGTGATGAAGGTTTTGTTCAACTCATCGAAAATGGTGTGAGTCAGATTATCGCCCTTGGCTTCACATTCTTTGATTTGGATGACGAGTGTTTGTTTTTCGCCTTCGTTATGAATAAGCAGTAACAACTTATTGAGCAAAACTGCCCCTTTTTCAACGTTTTCGGCAACTGCTTCGAACAACGGAAAGAACTTTTTTTCCTTCGGAATAAAAAATTGAAAAACTTTATTTAAACCCATATCGTGTTTTTTTTTGAACGGCAAATTTATAACAATTAATGGAAATAGCGATAGAAAAAGTAAAAAAAAACAGCAAATTAGGGTTTGCTGCTTTTTTTTGGAATTTATAAGTAATTAGGAGTTACTTCATGGTTTTGACTTGGGTGCTGTAGAGAATTATAAATAAGATGCTTAGGACGAGATAGCCGATGGAATAGTTGTTGAAAGTGACAAAACAGATGAGAATGTTAAGAATCATCAACACGCCATTGGGAATGATGTAGAGTATGAATCCGATTTTTTTTCTGAAAAACATCAAAATGCTTCCCCACAGCGAAAAACCGAACACCAACAAGCTGCCAAAGGAGATGAGGAGCAAAATTTTTCCGCCTCTGTCGCCGAAACCGGGCGTGTATTGTTCTAAAAAAATTGATACCCAATGGGATGAAAATATGCCGACAATTGAAATCAACACAAAAATGCTGCTTGATATGAATGTCATGATGCACAATAATGTGAGCAAAACAGTTCTTTTTGTAGGATTTTCGATGGCAGATGCTATGACAGGATTCATGGAAAAAAATATTAATGTGAATTGGATACGAATTTTTTTTTTAAAGGTTACATGTCGCTATTTTATTGGGATGTAAAGAATTTTTTGGTTTATAATAAAAATAAAAAATAAAAAAATATTTGGTCAATAGAGCAAAAAGTATTTACTTTGCACTTAGTATTAATTTAAAAAAAAATAATTATGGAAGAACAAGTCACAAACACACAACCACAAGCACAAACAGTGCCTCCCGTACCAGGGGCAATTATTGCATTGGTTTTTGGTATTATTTCATTGGTATTATGTTGGTACTTCTGGTTTCCTATCGTAGGATTGGTATTAAACATTTTATGTTTAGTTTTTGCAATTATGGCAATGGGCAAAGGCAAAAAAGCTATGGCAGAATTTACTGCTAATCCTACACTCTACAAACCAAGCTCTTTCAATCTGGCAAAAGTTGGAAAGATTCTTGGTTTAGTTGGCGTTATTCTTAATGGCATCTTATTGTTAGTGGCAATTATTTTTACCATTATCGGAGGTGCATTAATTGGCGCTTCACATAATATGTAAGAGTACGTTTTCACTTTTTACTGAAAAGCCGCCTATTGGGCGGCTTTTTTTATGCCTTTCTATCAATATTTTATTGATAAATATATATAAATCGAAACAGATTCATAGTTTATCATTAAATAATATATCTAT
>CAIWVT010000311.1 GCA_903916135.1 uncultured bacterium | reverse complement strand
TGTGTGCTATAATATTGACATCCCTTCGGGATTTTATCATAATGCGTAACATCAGTAAATATATCTAAACACTGTTTATCAATAAAAAAGGCAGGTGCATTTTAAAACACCTAATTGTCAATACTATTATAATGTCGCCCCTAATGGGGCTTGATTTTCTTTATGTGCATATCTCTACCATAATGTCGCCTCTCACGAGGCTTTAAAAAGTACCGTAGAGCCTGTCCCGTACACATACCTGTCCCGCACACAGAGTGTCGGGAGTGTCGGGATACGAAAGTATGGTAGAACAAACGATTAATAGTAGTATAAAAGTGCCGTAGGCACGACATTATAAAAAAGAAAAATTTAACCGGACAGTAGTGATATCAAAATTAGGATCCGTTTTATGTCAGGTAGGCTTCATTTTATGTCAGGTAGGCTTCGTTAAATGCAATGTAGATTCCGTTTTATGTCAGGTAGGTTCCGTTAGATGAGAAGTAGGTTTCGTTTTATGTCAGGTAGGTTCCGTTAGATGAGAAGTAGGTTCCGTTTTATGTCAGGTAGGCTCCGTTAAATGCAATGTAGGGTTCGTTAAATGCAATGTAGGCTTCGTTAAATGCAATGTAGGCTTCATTAAATGCAATGTAGGCTTCATTAAATGCAATGTAGGCTCCGTTAAATGCGTTTCAAACTATGTTTGAAATAAATCAAAATGAAGAAAAACCATCATAAAAAACAATATATCAGCACTATATAGGCTTTTTTAACAAAATCACCAATTTCCCTCTCCAACTCAATAAACTCAACCATCCAACCAATTGCCCCAATGACCAAAAATGACAAATAATGACCACAAATGACCAATTCCCAATTTTTAGTCTCTGTCTAAAATATTATGCAATTCTATCATTATCCAAAGCTTTGAGGCGTTGCAAAAGCGTTGGATGTGAATAACTCACAACAACCGTGAAAGGGTGGGGTTGCAGGTTGCTGAGGTTGAGCACGGAGAGTTTAATCAAACCGCTTTTGATGGCTTCGGCATCGTAGTGTTGGGCCGCATAGCGGTCGGCGGCATATTCGTTGCGCCGCGACACATAGCTGCTCGCAATGCCCACTATCAAGCTGATGGGGCTATAGAGCATGCTGAAGGCGATGATGCCGATATGAAAACTTGTTTGCGTTGCGCCCAAGGCAGCCGATATTTCGGTCATGCCGATGCACAAGGACATGATGTAGAGTATGAATCCGCTGCTGAGAATGGAGGTGAGCATACCATACACGATGTGTTTCTTCTTGTAGTGTCCTATTTCGTGCGCCAACACGGCAACAATTTCTTCGGTGGAGAGGTCTTTCATCAGGGTGTCGTAGAGCACGATGCGTTTCTTGGGTCCGAAGCCTGTGAAATAGGCATTGGCTTTGCGCGAACGTTTGGAGCCGTCAATCACAAAAACGTTTTTAAGTTTGAAACCTGTTTGAGTGGCAAATGCTTGTATGGCATCGCGGAGTTCTCCTGCTTCCAATGGTTTCTGTTTGTTGAACAAGGGCACGATTAAATTGGAATAGAACAAGGACATGAACAGCGAGAATCCTGTGAGTGCGCCCCACGCTACTATCCAAAACCACGAGCCTGTGGCACCATAAATCCACACCACGAATGCCAAGATGCCGCCCCCCAACACGCCTGCTAAGAGCCACGATTTGATTTTGTCGAGTATATAAGTGCGCACGGTGGTGGTGTTGAAGCCAAACTTTTGTTCTATCACGAAGGTGCTATAGATGCTAAAGGGCAGGGAGAGCAGGTCGGAAGCCAAGCCTAAGATTCCAAAAAAGAGCAATGCCATCCAGATGGGTTGTTGGGTGTAGCTCCTCACGAAATCGTCGAGCCAAGCAAACCCACCCAACATCAGCATCAATAGCATGGAAACGAAGGACAAGCCACCTATCCACAAAGAAAAGCGGGTGTTGGTTTTCTCATAGTCTTGTGCCTTGCGATATTTCTCAGTTTCGTAGATGCCCACAAGGGCTTCGGGCAATTGATTGCTCCAACGGGTGCTGTCCAAATAGTCAAGGAGCAAACCAAACAGGTAGTTGAACGTAAGAGTACCAACGATGATGATGAACAGGGTGTGGCTCATGAGTGCGAAATGCTGCTATTTATTATAGTATAGTTTCATGGGTTTGAAGTAATATTCTTTCCATCCTTCCGTATATGTATTCACCATACTTTTTGGCAGATTCCAATGGAGTATAGTGATTTTGCAGCCTTGTTTCACGTTTTCGAACACCACTTCCAACAAGGAATCGTCGGCATCTTCGGGGAAATCGGTGGCGCGCCAGGATTGCAGGATGCGGGTGTCGGCTTCCAGTTCGAGGATTTCGCCTGAGATATAACCGTCCCATGCCATGAAGGGTGCGCCAAGTTGATGCTGAAATTGGGCTGTTGAGCCTGTGAAAGCACTATGTTCTTTGCTGTCGAGCCAAGCATCGTAGAGGGTATGAGCAGTGCAATGCATCACGTCGTTCACGTCTATTTTTTCTGATTTCATACTATGTATTATTTAAGATGAAATGCAAAGTTACATGTTTATTTGATGAAAATAAACATTTTTATCAAAAAAATTTAGGTAGGTGTGTTTCCCCTCTTAAATATAGCCCATCAGCGCGTATGAAAAATAGCCCAACACTTCATGTATGTAGTTTTCCCAACGGGTGATAGCCTCAGTTTCGGGGATAAGATAGTAGCCAATATCCGTGCGACGTTTGCCGGTAATTTTTCCCACGGAATACCTTGTGACGCATTGATCCTCATTGATGAAACATGCCGTAGCCCGCTTCATGTGGAGGGCAGAGGTGATGAGTAGGATGTGTGCTTGTTTGCATGATTTATTGATGATGCTTACACAATTCACTGCGTTTTCGTGTGTATTGTGCGAAGTGGAATCAATGATGATGTCCGACTCGGGCAAACCAATCTCCAGCCAATAGCGTTTGATGAGTTTTGATTCGATGACGTCTTTATAAACCAAACTGCCTGATCCACCTGCGATGATCACCTTCTTCACCTTGCCTTGTTGATAGAGTAGCATTGCTTGCATGAGGCGGTCGGTGTTGTCGCGAAAAATCAAACGGTCGTTGTCGGTGTCAACATTCACCATGCCCCCACCCAGTACAACGCCGAAGTCATAAGTTTGACCATTATCTAAAGTTGTCATAGGTTCTTCCCACCAACGTGTCAGTTCGTCAATGATAGCCGAATTGGTGAAGAACATGAAAAAGACAAAGGCACTGATAAAGTACTTACGCGACCGTTTCGCATTCTTTATCATGATGCCGCACAGAAAAGTTACGCAAATCAATGTGAGCGGACTGAGCAAAAAAGCTGTTATTTTTGAGATAATGAAAAACATGGTGCAAAATAAAGGAATTTTTTTTAATAAAACACTATTTTTAGTAAGAAAAATATACTTATTATTAACCAAAAACTCTAAAACATGAATTAAGAGGTAATTAACTTATGAGATAATACGATTTTATTTTAATGATTTATAGCTCCTGCAATACGCATTTTTGAAATAGTTGAACCATTTATCATTGGCGGTGTAGGCTGTAACGGTAATCAAAGGGTTCATGGCGGGATTTATGGCATAGTCTTTCATTGCCATCTTGGTGCCCAATTGTTGTTGTATGCCTTTGGTGTTAGCCACAGGGTATTGGAGCTTTTGCAAGGTTTTCAAACAAAGCAAGGCTTCGTCGGGGCGGTTTTTGGCAATGAAGAGTTCGTTGGCAGCCACCACAAAGTCAATATTGGTGGAGATACTGACAATGTCAATGAGCTGATGATGGATTAAGCCGTAGTTCTTTATGGAATTACTGACGTAAAAGTTTTCTGCTTCAAAATAATGCACGAAGTATTCCGAGAGGTTTTGCTGCGCTAAGGCGAAATCTGCTTTTTGCAACAATGATTGATACTCTGCCGCCGACTGTATCATCTTTTTATCGTTAATGGTACTCGAAGCGTCAATATTGCACTCAGGGAAACGCTCTGAAATCTTTATAGCTGCGGTGAACAACTCCGATGCTCTGAGGTAATTTTGTTTGTTGGCGGATATAGTACCTTGGTTGGATGCGCTGTCGAAGCTAATGCGGGCATTGGTACATTCTGTTTTGAAAATTAGGCGGTTCAGGAGGTCGAAGCGATGGTTAATGATGGTGTCCTTGTCAAGTTGATGCTGGTTTTGAATGTTTTTGATATAGGGAACCATCGCTTTTGCGGAATCTATCCTATGTAAGATTAATAAGCTTTTGGCATAGTCCATCTGTTTCAGTATTACGGGCAAGGCGGTGGCTTGTATCAATGAATCAAGTAGGGGTGAGGTCTTGAAAGTGTAGGTTTGCTCCAACTTCTTTGCAGTATCGAAATAGCTGAGCGCGGTCGAGTAATTCTGTAGATAAACATTGAAAACCCCTTTCGTTATGGCACTTGTGTATTGCATTCCTTTTATTTTCGAGAGCAAAGAATCGGCGGTGGAGGACAACTTCACGATGTCGGCGTTTTGAGTTTGATAGGCTTTGGCTTCGGTCAGCAGGGCTTCGGCTTGGTCGGCATCGTTAGATTTCAATGCTTTGGCGCTGCGCTTTAGCTTGGTGCGGTAGGTGCCGTTCTTTGCTTTTGCCATACTCTTATTAAATTTATCTGACAAAGGTAGCGCATTCAAGGTACTCACATTTTGTGCCTTCTCAAGCAGCGTTAAGGCTTTCTCATATTGCTGTTTCGAGTTGTTGGTGTCGGCTTTTACGACGTAGGATGTAACAAGCTTCTCGAATTTCAGTAATGCTCCTGCGTCGCTGATGATTTCGTTGCTGTTGGTTTTCTGATAGTTTTGCGCAGCGGTGATATAGATTTCCGCCAGCTCAAGTTTGCCGTTGTCAAGAGCCTTTTGAGAAACAGACAGATAGGATTGGTAAATCCCAAACTTGGCTGATGCCAAGCCTTTCTTGTGTGTCTCGTTGCAGGTGTAAGCAGGCAGGTCTGTGCAGAACTTGGTGCATTGCTCAAAGAGTTCCACGGCTTCGTTGAACTTCTCCGTCCTTACGTATTCATTGCCCACGGCTATCATCTTGGTGTAAACTGTGTCGGCATAAAGCACCACTTGCTTCTGCACCAAAGGCTCGGGGTTCAACTTTTGGAGGATGTAAGCTATCTTGTTGGAAGCGTCTATCAAACTATCACGGTGGAACTGTATCTTGGCAAGTTCCAGTTGTGAAGGCGCGTATCGGGGATTGAACAGTATAGATTTCTTGAAGTAAGTTTCGCCTTTGATGGTTTCTTTGCGCTGAATTTCGCCCATACCTTTATCATAATAGATTCTGTCGAGGGTGGAGAGTTTCTCATTCATCTGATTGCGCATCAGGAGCAGCGTATCGGAGAAGTTGTTGTACTTCTCGATGAATTGAATGGGGTCGTGGGAGCCTAACTGTAGCTTACCTGCGAAATCCAAATTATACAACTCATCGGAGGCTTTCTCTAAGTCTTTCAAACGAATATCATAAACGATTATCATGTCGGTATTGCTGAAATCTATGGTCTTCACTTGGTTCATATACTGCTGTATCCACGTCTCCGACAGGAAATAGTCGTCAATGAGCTTGAGTCGTTTGGAGAAGCGCGTGATTGCCAAACTATCGTAGTTAAATTGTAAGTCTAAGAGTTCGATGCGGAACTTCTTCGCCTGAGATGTGTCGGCAAAGGTGAAGTCCGCTAACTTATTATAGCCCTTCTGCACCGACAGTTTCGCGAGCGATTGAACCGAAATCGGGTTTGTCTGACTCCCAAATACTTTAAAGGTTAAAGAGCAATTGGACGGAATCAATATATCTGCAATGGAGAAGCTTTTATAGTTGACATCGCCGGTGCTTGTAACATCTGTCAACTCGAAGCTGGCTGCAAACTTGCCTTTCTGCGTTTCAACGATGCGACAAATTTGCATTCCTGTGAAGATAAACTTGGTAAACTCTGCCTTTTTCTGATTGCTGAGGGCAATTTCGTCAATAAAGTAATTGGTGATGCGCGAATTGGCGTCCGAATTTTCATTTCTGATAATCGGAATCGCGATAGCATGATTATCCTGATAAACAGTATTGTCCTGACTATGAGCTATGCTCATACAGAAAATCCCTAAGAGGAAACACAAGTTATGCTTTAAAGACATCATGAAAATATTAATCAACAAAGTTTGTCATAATAGTTGTGCAAACGAAATCTTGCTAAAAATAATATCAACAATCCAATGTTAATTCAATTTATCATTAAAAATAAGGATAAGAATCTCAGCTTAAATCATCATTCGCACACCTCAATTCTTAATTCATACATCTAAAATCTCAATTAAATTCAAAGGATTCTGTATCTTTGCAGAAAAAAAAAGATGTGGCAAAGTTTGATAGATGCGTGCGTTGATGCGTGTCAGGTGTTATATAATCAAGAGATAAAGGCGGATATCGTTCATATTCAGAAGACCAATGCGCAGTTTAGGCAAGAAGCCGATTTGACGGTGATGGTTTTCCCATTGGTGAAGTTTTCGAGGAAAGCTCCCGAGCAAACCGCTCAGGATATCGGGAATTATCTAAAAAGCACGGTGGACTATGTGGAAGATTTCACGGTAGTAAAAGGTTTCCTGAATTTGAAGATAGCGAACAGCTTTTGGATTTCGTTTCTGCAACAGCATTTTAGCGATACGCGCTTCTGTATTCAAGATGCGGACACTTCGCTTGCACCTATCATCATGGAATATTCATCTCCCAACACCAATAAACCATTGCATTTGGGGCACATTCGCAACAACCTCTTGGGCGATTCCATTTCGCGCATCTTGAAAGCCACCGGGAAAAATGTGCTGCAAGTAAACTTGGTGAATGATCGCGGCATCCATATCTGCAAGAGCATGCTTGCATGGCAGAAGTGGGGACAGGGCGAAACACCTGAGTCGTCGGGACTGAAAGGTGACAAGTTGGTGGGCAAATATTACGTTTTGTTTGATACGCATTACAAGCAACAAATTGCGGAATTGATAGGGGCGGGGACGGACGAGGAAGACGCAGCGAAACAAGCCCCTTTGATACAGGAAGCGCAGACGATGTTGGAACGTTGGGAGGCAGGCGACGCTGAGGTCAGGGAGCTTTGGAAACGAATGAACTCATGGGTGTATGCGGGTTTTGATGTCAGCTATGCGAGCATGGGAATTTCGTTCGATAAGATATATTATGAATCGCTGACCTATCTTTTGGGGAAGGATGTGGTGCAAAAAGGGCTTGCGGGCGGCGTTTTTTATAAGAA
Source organism: uncultured bacterium (assembly GCA_903916135.1). GTDB lineage: Bacteria > Bacteroidota > Bacteroidia > Bacteroidales > CAIWKO01 > CAIWKO01. Next base: position 5,668 of record CAIWVT010000311.1, on the reverse strand, counting down.
AGAAGACGGGTCGGTGTGGATAGATTTGACAAACGAAGGCTTAGACGAGAAGCTGTTGCTGCGAGCCAACGGCACTTCGGTCTATATGACACAAGATTTGGGCACGGCTTGCACGCGCTATGAAGAGTTTCATCCCGAGAGGATGATTTACGTGGTGGGCAACGAGCAGAACTACCATTTCGACGTATTGAAAAAGGTGTTGAAGAAGATGCACTACGATTGGGCAGATGCTATTCGCCATTTCTCTTATGGGATGGTAGAATTGCCCGAAGGGAAGATGAAATCGCGGGAAGGCACCGTGGTGGACGCCGATGATTTGATAGCCGAAGTGATAGAAACTGCCCGTCAGACCACTATAGAGTTGGGCAAGCTTGAGAATTTCGATTCGGAGGAAGCGCTGAATCTCTTCCGCATCATCGGATTGGGCGGGTTGAAGTACTTCATCCTGAAGGTGGACCCTTTGAAGAATATGATGTTCAATCCGAAAGAATCTATTGATTTCACAGGCAATACGGGTCCATTTATACAATATACGTATGCGCGCATTCAGTCCTTAATGCGGAAATCCGACAAGGAAATCGCGACGCTAAGCATATCTTCTTCCATCACTATCAATGAAGAAGAACGCGAACTCCTGCATCTGTGCAGCGATTTCGATCGCATTTTGCACTTGGCGGCAGAGGAGCTAAGTCCGGCGCATATCGCCAATTATACCTTCGAATTGGCGAAGCAATACAACCAATTCTATCAGCGCATCACCGTGTTGAAGGAAGAGAATCAGGAGCTTCGTGAGTTTCGTCTTGCCCTGTCGCATTTCACCGCCATCATCATCAAAAATAGCATGAGCCTGCTTGGCATTGAAGTGCCGCAGCGGATGTAAGGACTCGATATCCCGCCAAGGAAAGAGAAAATCCGTCACGTTTGCGCTGAAATAAGCTTGATACGTTAAAATAGCATAATATTCTAAGCCATACGCAATATCTATAATGTGTGTGCGTTTTTCAATCCTAATCAATATATTATAAAAATGAAAAAGTTAATTTTATTACTGGTCATCCTCGTTGGTTTTGGCTTGAACGGCATGAGCCAGAATGACACTGTAAGCACTAAATCATCGTGTTGCCATAAAGGATCATCTTGTTGCAAAAAGGCTTGCTGCATGAATATCTCCGGTATATCTGTGGATATGGGCTCTTTTAGCTATCGTGCTATCCATAAAGAAAATCAGGATAATGAGAATTTTCAAGACGGTCAAGGTAGCTTCGGCATGGGTCGTGGCAATTCAATGATGTACGGCAAAAACGGCAACTCCAATTCGCGCAAAGAGTTGACCTTCGAAATCGGATTCAATCCTTATTCAAAGAAATTGGGTGAATATAACAAAAGACAAGAATTCGCCATCGGTTTCTTCTACTCAGGTTCGGATTTAGCGAATGAGCATACCGAAAAATTCAGTTCGACGGTAGGCGACACCTTCTCCTTTCATCAGGTATTGTACCAAAACGATACGATGATACGTTCGCGCAGCGAATATCGCGAATCTGCTAATGTATTGGGCGTAAGCGCTAAGTATTTATTCAAGACTGATCCTGAGAAACGTTTCTCATTGTTCACAGGGATAGGTTTAAAGCTCGCTTGCACCATCACTTCGCGTGTTTACAAGCGCAATTCTGAAGATACAGCTGTTTCAATTAATTATTACAACGCCAAACCCAATTACAGTTTGTTTGATGATGCCAATAACATCGGCACAAGTGATACTTGGTATCGTGGAAAATCAGAAGCCACCGTGTTCACCAGTGTGTTTGCTCCCTTTGGCGTCAATATGCGTTTGTGCAAGAAGAAAGAAATTTGGAATCAGATGAACATCTTTATGCAAGGCATTGTGGGTCTCGAATTAGAATCACAAATCAAAGGAGAAACCCACCTAAATCCATTCATGGGCTGTAGCATCGGCTTTAAATTCGACTTCAAATAATATTCTATTTCGCCTTTTTTTCAATCAATTATATATCAATAAAACAAAAGGCTTACCTGAGTTAGGTAAGCCTTTTTTATTTGCGTAATAATTACGGATATTGCACACCCCATGCGTAAATCAATCTTTAGTTAAGCGTACAAGTGCCGCCTAAATATTGTGTAGCGAGGTTGTCGCAGCTTGTTTGTGCAGATTTTTTTGTTACTTTAGTAAAAGAAGTTACCACGGGTGTGGTGGATGTTGGATACGTACATGTGCACGTATAATCTTTTGTGCACGAAGAGAGAGAACACACTGCCATAAAAGCAATTACCATACAAATTCCTGTTATTTTTTTCATTCTTTTGAGATTTAATTTTTCCGCATCATAAGGCTGTTCGGCAATGCCCCGTTTTTTTGAGTGGGTTCTGGGCTCCACTGTATTTATTTTGCTAATGCAACATTACGAAATATTTTAATACGCGCAGTAAAAGTTGAAAAATATTTTTTTTTACTTACTTGGAATGATACACGAGCCAATTGAATATCATTTGCTTACAAAATAAAACTTTTTTGATACACTGCTACTTTTTTTTGGAAGATACATTGTTGTTCTATGCAGAAGAGCATAAGGAAATATCAGCTATGAAGAAAGATTTCTTTCAAAAAAAATATGAATATTGGATGCGCGTATTTATATATTTTATACTTTCGTAAAAAATTCCAATCATGACCCAAGAAGAAAGCATCCAGCTAAAAATAAAAATCATTGCAGCCTGCAAAGAACATCAGTTCATCACCATCGCCAATCTGAAGCGCGAAATGGACGAACATCAGCAAATGGCAAACGACTACGGACCGCCCAAAGACCGCTACGACGCCTTTCGCTCCCAAATGCTCCGCCGCCGCGACATCTTCGCCGAGCAAATGCAAAAAGCCAACGAAGAACTCATCGTGTTGGACAAAATTAACCCCAAAGAAATCATCACAAAAGTAGAATTTGGTGCCTTAGTGCGCACCGACAAACAGACACTCTTCATCGCCACCAGTCTGGGCAAAATCACTGTGGACAACGAAGATTTTTTCTGCATTTCGCCCGCCGTGCCCATCTACAAAGCCATGCAGGGCTTAAAAATCGGCGACACCGCCGTGTTCAACAACAACAAAATGTTGATAAAGGATATTTTTTAAGGAAAAAAACTTCATTTTTTCTTTTTATCTCTGAACCCACACCAAGAAGGTTGCAACAAAATAATATTACAAAGACACTAAGACACAAAAAATCACCAAATGGAGATTCTCTAAACAAAAAAACTTTAAAGACTTTGTGTTTCTTAAAGTCTTCGTGCCTTAGTGGTAGAAAAAAGACTCTTTCAGGTTGACGCTATTTTTGTATGAAGAATGCTATTGATACGATAAAGTGAAGATTTCGGGATGCTCCAGCGCATCCAACTCGATGTCAATATCAATTTCCTGCCAATGCAATTGCTTTGGCGAAACAAATTTCACGTTGAAGATAGCCTCAACGCTTGCTTTCTTGAACCCTGGATAGTCATTGAACGCCACGAAATACTCTTTCTCGTCCGCCAAAATCCAAAAGCCTACCGACGAAATATTTGTTACACTATTGGTTGAAGTGTGCGTCCCATTTTTCAAGGATTTCATCACATTCTTTAGTTAGTTTTACTTTACATTTGAAATGCGGAGAGAGGGGGATTCGAACCCCCGGTCCGCCTTACGACGAACAACGGTTTTCGAGACCGCCGCATTCGACCGCTCTGCCATCTCTCCTTTTTCAATTTGCAAAACTAATACTAATCTGCCATATAATCGCTATTAAAATAAAAAAACTGCACCGAAGCGCAGTTTTTTTTTGTTCTATGACCATTATTTTATCTTAAAGCGGATACCTCCGTAAATCGTTCTGCCCGCTGTTGGACCCCATGTCATACTCGTGTCGAAGTGCGTATGATAGGGCAAGAAAGCCTCCGTGATAGGGTCTTGTTGCCTAAAGTTCAAGAGATTTTCCACACCGATATACAAATCTATCTCGTGCTTAAAATGTTTCGTAATCTGCGCATTCAATATCGTATAGATGGGCGAATAGGCATAATCGCGTCTCACGATGCCCGGCATCTTACTTTGGTCGGCAATGCGGGCAGGTCCGTTGACTTGCGTGGTGAAATCGAATTTCCATTTATCAAAGCGTGTGGCATAACTCAGCGTCAACAAGCCTTTGTATTTCGAAGTAAGGGCGCGTTCCTGCAATTTGCCTTCCGTTGTCTGCCATGCGTCGTTAATCCTGAAAGCCGCCAGCACCGTGAAGCGCTTCACCGGCTCAAACGTGAACTGTATCTGATAGCTATTCGAAAATGATTTGCCTGTACTGTCTTTCAAGTTATACACATCAGCAATGGCAGGATCTCTATCCAAATCCACCACCACTTGATTGAAGAAATCAGTGCGATACAAATCCAAATCAATTTCCGCCTTGCGCGAAAACATCTTGAACTCCTTCACCAAATTCACCCCATAATTGGCTGCCTTTTCCTGCGCCAATGGTGCTTCAATTTTGATGATTTTCTGACTTGCCAAGATTGACATATTTTCAGAAATAATATTCGCAGAGCGATATCCAAGTCCGGCTGAGGCGCGTAGCGTAAGGTTTTTTGCAATCTTCAATTTGATATTGGTGCGCGGCGTAACGAACATGCCGTAGCGAGTGCTATAATCGGCTCTCACGCCCAAAATGAAGGAGAATATATCCGTATTGGTATAAGTATATTCAAAGAAAGCACCGCCCACAGCTTCCGAACGGTTGAAGTTATAGACCACAGGGTTCAGGTTGGTTTCGGGCGAGAGGGTAATCACATCGTGCATCGAAACGATGCTGCCGGGAGCCATAGTTTGATAGATATATGTGAACTGTATCTGCTTATAGTTTTCAATATAATCATCATACAAGAAACTCACGCCAGTCGAAAACTTATGATCGGTAGTGCCCATTATGGATTGATAAATCAGATTGCCATACAAACTCTTCTCGATGCCAACATAATTGTTCACGCCAAAATAGCCCTTCTGGTCGTGATAAATCCCCGAAAGAATCAGCCCGACACTCTTATACGGCTTGCCTTTAAACATGAAACCGTTCTTCCAGAAGGCTTCCGCGCGGCTTGTCGTCATGCCGAATCCGTAAGGCAAGGTCATGTTATTGATTTTCGCAGTGTCGAGCACGAAACTCTTTTTGTCGTAATCGGTGGTGCCGCCGCTGCGATTCTCATACATATATTTAATACCGAAACGCGACACGAACTTATTCGGGTTGATATAGTCCCAACGATTGAACACATTGATGGTATAAAGCTTCGGAATATCCATAAACTTATCCGCTTTTTTCCAATGGATTTGGTTGCCCGAAGCATCGGTAAGCAAACTCATGTTATCGGTGTTCACCGCATTGATGGTGGTGGAATCTATCTTATTTATCTCACGATTAAACCAATCGCCGTGCACCATAATCATCGTACTCAACTTCTCGGTGAGATTGAAGGCAGCATTCACATTGGCTTCCAAGCGTGTTTTTTCATTTCCGTAGATATTCACAAAAAGCTTCTCAGAATTGGCAGGCTTTTTATACTCTATATTTATCTGTCCGGTGGTTGATTCATAGCCGTTGATTACTGATGATGTTCCTTTCGAGATTTGTAT
>CAIWVT010000310.1 GCA_903916135.1 uncultured bacterium | reverse complement strand
TATTTGTTTTCTCTATTTTAAAGGTTTTTAATACCTTATTATTATTAATGATTTTTATAAAATATATGCCTTGAACCAGCGTACTAAAATCTAATTGCTTATTTGATTTTTCAATAGTTTTTTCTATAAGATTTTTTCCTTGCACATCAAATACTTGAATTTTTAATCCTGTTAGATTTCCAGTATTAATAGTCAAAATATCAGTAAAAGGATTTGGAAAAATCGTTATTTGTTGATTTTCTTTATTCTCATCTATTGCAAAAGGTTTATAACTGCTTTGATGAAAACCTTGAGTTAAAAAATATCCACCCGTTGAAAAAGTCTCAATTACGGTTTCTCCAAGAGTCCAATTAAGTATAGCATTACTTGAAGTAAAATTATCGCCTGATGAAGCTATTACTTCCGGCGATAATGATTGTGCATGCGTAAAAATACACATAAACATTACAATATGCATTAATAATAGTTTTTTCATTGTTTTCATTTTTAGTTTAAGATTCATTTTTAAAGTGGTCTCCAAACTCCACTTTTATTTCTGAATTCAAAATTACATAACATTTTCCATATACAAGAAAAAAAAATCTTTTTATTTCAAGAAAAATATTTTTCATCAAAGTTTTATTAGCATTATAAAAAAAAATAAGGTAAAGATATATCTGAAATCCACTTCCCAAGTCGAGTCTCCGACTTGCCCTGTGGAGTTTCCGACTTGCCCTGTCGAGTTTCCGACTTGCTCTGTCGAATGTCCGACTTGCCCTGTCGAATCTCCGACTTGCCCTGTCGAGTCTCCGACTTGCCCTATCGAGTTTCCGACTTGCCCTGTCGAGTTTCCGACTTGCCCTGTCGAGTCTCCGACTTGCCCTGTCGAGTCTCCGACTTGCCCTATTGAGTTTCCGACTTGCCAAGTCAAGTCTCCGACTTGCCCTGTCGAGTCTTATCTAAATAAATTCTACAGCATGATATGTCTTTTGTGTTCTGTTATATAATAAGTTATACAAGAAATAGGAAGTCTATTTTGTTTAATAATAATAAAAAAAGATTTTTTTTCATGGTGGTTATATAATAATATGTATTTTTGTACGTTGATTGAAAATAACATTGTTATTATTTCAATTATTAAATTCGTTAGTGCATCAATTTCTTTATTAATTTACAAAATCAATTATTATGATTATTATTGTTTTAGAATTAGACAAAAAAAGCAATGCTCAAGTGTTGCTCGATGGCGGTTATTATGTAGTATGCCTAACCGACAATCCAAATTATAGTGCAGCAGATATAATTGCGTTGTTGTTGTTGATTAAATCCGCTCTAACTACCATGCTCAATGCGTGCAATGCAGCGGTTTCGGAAACCAAACAAAGTGATATTGATATAGCCCGCGATACGGTGGAACGTTATCTGAAAATGATGGCAGGCAAAGTGGAAGGTGTTGTGAATGCTCCCGGTTTGACCGACGAACAACGTATTCAAAAGCTTGATAGTTCGGGAATGCATTCAAAAAATCATCCTCATACTCAAAGACATAAATTTACAGTTAAGTGCACAGCTTTAGGCAAAGTTCATTTAACTGCTCAAGGTATGGCTAACGCTCACGAATGGCAATATACCAAAGATGTGCTTAATTTTACAAACAGGATTCCTGCAAAATCTACTACTACATCTTATACCGATATTGAAGGTTTGGAAAACAAAAAGGAATATGCATTCTTCCACAAAGCAATCATTGCTAAGCAAGATACTGATTGGGAAGCTCCAATCATTGAGTTCGTTAAATAAATAAACGGAGCGAAGAAATTTTAATACGCTGTAATGCTCCATAAACATTGCAGTTTTATATTGGTTAAATAGCCTACTTGAAAGAGTGGGCTTTTTTTATGGCTCTATTGTTGAATTGTTCTATTGTTAGGATTTCTTAGTGTAACTTAGTGCTCTTAGTCCTGTCCCGTACTGAAAGTCGGGAGCCTTTGCGGTTTTAAAGTTACACAGAGCCTCACAGAGCAAAAGAGCTACACAGAGGGCTGAAAATCACATAAACAATAAAACAATAGAGCAATTCAACAATCCACAATTTTTCATTATTAATTTTTCATTATTAATTACTACCAAAAGAATTCGTATCTTTGTAGAAGAATTAAAAAACCAATAAAATGAACATCGAAGAATTTCGCACCTATTGCCTATCCAAGAAAGGAGTAACGGAAGCGCTCCCTTTCGACATGGATACGTTAGTATTTAAGGTGATGGACAAAATATTTGCCCTCACGGGTTTCGACCAGGAGTTTAGTTTCAATCTGAAATGCGACCCTGAACGCGCCATTGACTTGCGCGAACGCTACCATTGTGTGCTGCCGGGCTATCACATGAACAAAAAAATGTGGAACACCATACAGGTGGACGGCAGCGTTTCCGACGACACTTTGATAGAATGGATAGACCATTCGTATGACGAAGTGGTGAAGAAACTGACCAAAAAACAGCAGGAAGCCCTGCAACTGTTATGAAAAAGATTTGGCTGTTGCTCGTCTTGTTCAATGTGCTCACAGTTGCTGAGGCACAAAAGGTGTTGATACTCGAAAATCTGAGCATCGGCAAATCCTATAAATTCACTGTGGGCGATGGCATTGCGGTCGTCACCAAAAATAATCCTAAAAAGCTGTCGGGCAGCATATCCGCCATTGACGATACGTCTGTGGTGATTGCCAATGCCTATGATGTGCATCTGCATGACATTAAGGGGGTGTATGTCAACCGACGTGGGGTTCAAATTGTTTCCACGCTCTTAATGGGTTTTGGTGCGATGTTTTTCACCTTGGATGTGGTGAATAATGTAATCAACAACGACCATCCGACCTTTAAATCCAACACGGCAATCATCGCCACCTCCTCTGCGGCTGCGGGAGGCATCTTGTGGTTGTTCAGCACGAGAAAATGTTGGATAGAGAAATATAAATGGAAAATAAAAATTATAGATTTAACCAACAATAAGGCGCAGTAAATTTTGTAGGGGAGGAGGAGTTGTTACACGGAGATTCACGGAGTAAACGGAGATACACAGAGAAATATTAAATTTTAAAGCGTTTGATGCCGTCTTTGAGTAGTTTGACGTAAAAATTGATTAACAATCCCAATTCATAATTGCCTAATTTCATATAGGTTAATATCTGTGCTGTATGCACTTCATTAAAACATTCCAAAGTTTTAATTTCCACAACAAGTCTGTTCTCCACCAATAAATCTATTCGATATCCATGATCTAATTTCACTTCTTTATACACAATTGGCAGTGCCTTCTCCTTTTCAACTCTCAAACCACTTTGCTGCAATTCATAACACAAACATTCTCGATAAGCAGACTCCAACAATCCCGGACCTAAACTTCTATGCACTTCAATAGCCTTTCCTATCACCATACCCGTCAACTCCTGATGCTCCATAATACTTAATTTTATAATTATTTCTCTATGTATCTTCGTATAGCTACTCCAAAAAAACTCTGTGTATCTCCCTTTCCTAAAAAATTCTCTGTATCTCCCTTTCCTAAAAATTCTCTGTGTATCTCCCTTCCCTAAAAAATTCTCTGTGTATCTACCCTCCCTAAAAAATTCTCTGTGTATCTCCTTTTTCTCCGTGAATCTCTGTGTAACAGCTCAAGCTAATAGCGAAGCTATAGCTCTCTAATCAACTCCGAGATAATCTTCGTCATTTTCGGCTCCGCATTGTTGGCAGCTTGTATCACCTCCTCGTGCGAAATCTCCACTATCTTCCCAATCACTCCCAAATCCGTGATGATAGAAACCGCAAACACCGGCAAATCCATGTGCCGCGCCACGATGACTTCTGGCACCGTTGACATCCCAACACAATCCGCCCCTATAACATACATATATTTATATTCCGATGGCGTTTCGAAACACGGACCAGTCACCGCTGCATACACGCCCTGCTGACATTTGATACCGTGCTTCGCAGCGATAGCCAACGCTTTGTTGATGATGCCTTTGTCATAAGCATGACTCATGTCGGGGAAACGATGACCAACTTCGTCGTCATTTTTACCCAAAAGCGGGTTAGAGCCCATCAGATTTATATGGTCGGTTATAATCATAATGTCGCCCACCTCGAAGTTGGGATTCACACCGCCACTCGCATTCGACAGCACCAACGTTTTAATCCCCAAATATTTCATAACGCGAATCGGGAACGAAAGCTCTTGCATGGTGTAGCCTTCATAGAAATGGAAACGTCCTTGCATGGCAACCACGTTCACGCCGTTCAAGGTCCCGAACACCAATTGTCCCTTGTGTCCGATGACGGTGGAGACAGGGAAATTCGGGATGTCAGCGTAAGGAATAGCACATTGAATTTGGATGTCGTTGGCGAGATTGCCTAAGCCTGTGCCCAAAATAATTCCGATTTGAGGTTCAAAGCTTGTTTGGGTTTTAATAAAACCGATGGTTTGTTTAATTTTTTCTAGCATAATTGATAAGAATTTGGTCTAATTTATGTTTGTCCGTGCTATCAAAGTCCATTTTTACGGGGATATAATAGATGGGTAATGACGTCAGGAGATTTAATTCATGATGATGTGATAAGCGCACAAAATCTTTTTCTGTTGTAACGATGATTTTGTTTTGGGATGCAATAGTACGATATTTTTCGGATATTTTATGAATATCGGCAGCGGTATAATCGTGATGGTCAGAAAAACTGAGGGTATGGAGGTAGGCACATCGTTCTGATAAATAGCTATAAAGCGGTTGGGGATTGGCTATACCTGTAAAAAGTAAAATATCAGAAACTTTTTGTGAATCCAAACCCAAAACAGCTTGGCTATCTCTGAAACCGATGAGGTTGCCATATCCGATAAACGAAAACAAAACCTGTTGATGCGCTTGGGGCGCAATTTTGCGGATGATAGGTTCTTTGTCCGCTTCCGTAAGCTTCTCGGGCGATTTTGTGATGATGATAAGCTCGGCACGCTTGGCGCCACATCCATATTCCCGCAAACGACCGGAAGGCAACATACTATCATACACATAGAGGTTACCATATTCGCTCAGCAAAATAGTCAAGCCGGCTTTGACGCGCCGATGTTGAAAGGCATCGTCCAACAGTATCATATCCGGTTTGGAACTTCTCTGCATCAAGTTCTGAATACCCTCAAGTCTATTCTCACAAACTGCCACATCAATCTCTTGAAATTTTTGAAAGAATTGTTGTGGCTCATCTCCTATGCTCAATGCCGAGGAGGTGTCGTCTGCCAAGATAAAGCCTTTTGTATTTCTACCATAACCTCTGCTCAGGGTGGCAACTTTCATCTTCTCTCCTTGAAAAAATCGTATCAAATATTCTATCATGGGCGATTTCCCCGTGCCACCCGTGTTGATATTTCCCACACAAACCACCTGCGTATCGAAAGGTGTTGATTTCAACACACCCCAATCATACAAGAGGTTGCGCACCCAAGTAACTATTCCATAGAGGATAGAAAAAGGTGAAAGTAGTATTTTAAGGAGGATATGCATGTTGTTATATCAGTTTTTTTAAAGTATTTCGATCTGTTTTCCCATTCACATTCAACGGAAACACACCGATAACTCGAACTTCGTTTGGAATCATATACGTTGGAAGTTTCGTTTTCAGAAAGGCGAGCAAATCATCTGTTATGTTGAAGTTCTCAATGAAAAGATGTATCAAAGTGTTCCCGCTTGAATTTTGAGAAGTCAATGCTACGGCATTTGCATTCTTCATAAACTCCCGTGCATAATGTTCAATTTCGCTCAACTCCACCCGAAACCCTTGAATTTTCACCTGATTATCGAGCCTGCCCGAATACATAAAATCACCATCTTCATCTATATAACAAATATCGCCCGTGCGATAAAAGATTTCTGCTGTTCCATTCAAATCAAGGGTGAAAAATGCTTCTTTGTTTTTCTCGGGATTTTTCAAATATCCTGAAGTGAGTTGCGCTCCCGAGAGGCACAGTTCTCCGTGTATGCCTGCCACAACAGGTTTTAAATCTTCATCCACGACTATTGCCGCGATATTTTGCATCGGTTTGCCGATGCATACAATTCCGTTTAAGTTTTTATTCTCCGCTGAGCGATTCCAATCGTATGTCAAACAGAAGATAGTAGCCTCCGTGGGTCCATACACATTTTGCACCAAGGCATTTGGAACACATTCAGCCCAACCTTCCGTCAAATCAGCATAAAGTGCTTCACCGCAAAACAAAGAATATTTCATCTTTTCCAAACGAATTTCGTCATAATATTTCCGCAAGAAACTTAGTATGGAAGGCACCATCAAAGCAACCGTAATCTCATAATCTTCAAGGATGGAATAGGCTGCCGTGAATTTAATTTCGCCTGCAGGAACCGTATAAACACAAGCACCAATAGTAAGCGGAATCAAATACGACATGATAGACAAATCGAAAGTAAGATCAAAAATCTGCAAAAAACGATCGCTATCATCCATCTGATACCCCAAAGCAAAAAAAGCCGACACGAAAGCGTCTAAGTTTTTCAATCGTATGGGCACACCTTTCGGCACTCCTGTACTCCCTGAAGTAAACAAGATATAAGCGTCCTGCTCCATGTCAACATCGGGCTTTTCGAGCAAATGATTGCTATCATAAACATTCGTCGTATCCATCACAACCATGCCCAAAACATCTGCGAAAACCCCTGAAACAGCATCCACTTGACTCGACAAAATGGTACTAATTTCCGCTTGATGCACTATGCTGTTATTTCTGTCGGGCGGATTGTGAGGATTTATCGGAATATATGTTTTCCCTGCAAACAAAACAGCCAATATAGCCGCGTAGGTTTCGATATCGTCATAAATCACGATTCCGATATTTTGAGAAGAACTTTTTCTAAGTAAATTCTTTATCCCGTTAACGCGCTTGCCCGTTTCTTT
>CAIWVT010000309.1 GCA_903916135.1 uncultured bacterium | reverse complement strand
GAAAGTGGGTTGGGAATAAGGATTTTGTCTTGTATGTAAAAAGAGCCTGCATTGTTTGATGCAGGCTCTTTTTTTTTTGGGATATGCTTATGATATTTGTGCCATCACAAACTATATTAAATACAAATCCTGTTTGGTATTAGGAAGATTGAGTAGCGGTAATTTTTAATTTTCTTGTCCCGCACACTCCCGACACTATGTGTACGAGACAGGTTTGTGTCCGGGTTGGATTATAATAAATACAATTTCGGTATTAAGAAGTTTCTATGTTAAAATGTCTGGGTACTGCCAAGAAAAGAACTATCCAAATTCGTTTTTTTCGTATCCTAAAAAATATCATTAAAAAAACCTTCAATTATATATTGATTATCATTACTTTTGCGTTATCAACTTTTTACTAATATTATATCCTAAATTTACCTTTCTAATGAAAAAAACTGTATTATTTTTCACCGTATTAGTTTGTATATCAGTCGTAAATTTGTTTGGTCAGAAACACGATCCCAATAAATCAGATCAGAAATTTTCCTCAGCTTTGCAAATAATTCGTTTAGCGTATGTAGATACTGTGAATGAAGAAAAGCTCACAGAATCAGCCATCACAGCCATGCTTAAAGACCTCGACCCACATTCAGTGTATATGTCGAAAGATGAAATTGCGAAAGCAAATGAGCCACTTCAAGGCAATTTTGATGGAATCGGCGTCCAATTTAATATCATCAAAGATACCATAGTGGTCATTAATCCGGTTCCTGATGGTCCTTCTGAAAAAGTGGGCATCATGGCTGGCGATAAAATCGTAAAAATTGATGGAGAAGACGCTGTTGGAATAAAAATTAACACAGACTATGTTGTAAAGCACCTCAAAGGACCCAAAGGCAGTTCAGTCAAAGTAAGTATTTATCGTCGGGGAAAATCGGAATTACTTGCTTATACCATCGTTCGTGATAAAATCCCCATCAATAGTGTTGATGCTGTATATATGGTAACTGACAACATTGGCTACATCAAGTTGAATAAATTTGCTGCCAACACCATGGAGGAATTTCATGAAGCCATGACGAAACTCAAAAAATCTGGCATGACCAACCTCATTCTTGACTTGCGTGACAATTCTGGCGGATACCTAAATACTGCTATTGACCTTGCGGATGAATTTTTGCCTGATGGCGAAATGATCGTCTATACACAAGGACATTCTTCACCAAAGCAAATTAGTTTGGCAACCAACAAAGGTGAATTTGAAAAAGGGAAACTTGTTGTTTTAATCAACGAAGGTTCTGCTTCTGCCAGCGAAATTGTGTCGGGTGCTGTTCAAGATTGGGACCGTGCTTTGGTTATCGGACGCCGTTCGTTTGGCAAGGGTTTGGTGCAACGTCCTTATGATCTTCCTGATGGTTCGGTGATTCGTCTCACGACGGCACATTACTATACACCTACAGGACGTTGCGTTCAAAAACCATATAATGAAGGCACCGACAAGTATTTTAAAGAACTTACTACGCGCTACAAGCATGGCGAATTGGTGAATCAAGATAGTATCAAATTTCCCGATTCTTTGAAGTACTATACACCTCACAAACGTTTGGTTTATGGTGGTGGCGGTATCATGCCCGATATTTTCATGCCTTTAGACACTACGCGTATTTCAGATTATTATTCTGACTTATTGCGCAAAAACATCATCAATCAATATGTATTGTTATATTTGGAAACAAATCGTATCCAATTGAAAGAGAAATATACTGATGTAGAAGTTTTCTTAAAAAGCTATACAGTGGATGATGATTTCATGAAGAAATTTATAGATTATGCCGAAAAGGAAGGCGTGAAGAAGGATGAAAAAGGTTTAGAGACATCAGAAAAATATATTCGTAACTTTATAAAAGCTTGGATAGCCCGAAATCTATGGGACTACAATGCTTATTTCCGCATCAGCAACCAAGAAGATGATGTGTTTCAGGAAGCGATACATTCTATCCAAAGTAAGGATATGTTTAGAGTGAACAAGATAACGTATTAAGGAAGTGCCTAAAGTGACTAAATCAGAAACTTTAGGCATTTTTAATTTACAATAATACAGTTTAGCAGTTTCTCAAAAAGCACAAGCTATCTGTTCCGATAGTTTCTGTTGAAACTATGGTGCCTTCAATCTCCGGTGCTTTTGTTCCCTTAAAGAAAAAGGTATTACCCGAAAAGATGCGTGCTTCATCCCACAAGTTAGCATCAATAAAGGATTGCAACAGTATACGACCACCTTCTACTATCAAGGATTGCATATTGCGATTATATAAAAATGACATGATTTGTGGCAGAATATCTTGCGAAAAATCCAACATCACATATTCAATATGATTTTGAATCAGATTTTTTGTTGCGTTGAAGACGATAGTGTTCGCGTCTTGGCTAAACACTTTTGCATCCATAGCTATTTTCAAATCTTTATCAATAATCAATCGTAAAGGATGGTTGCCAGCCCAATCGCGCACGGTTAGTTGCGGATTGTCTTTCATGATGGTGTTGGTTCCTGTGATGATAGCCTGTTCTTCGGCTCGCCATTTATGCACCAAAAGGCGTGTGTGCTCGTTCGTAATCCAATTAATGATGGCTTCGTCGGTGGTGCGTTCTTTATCAATAAATCCATCGCGGGTTTGCGCCCACTTCAATATAATATATGGTCTTTTTTTGGTGTGAAAGGTTACGAAACGCTTGTTGAGCTCCTGACATTCGGCTTTCAAAACGTCACAAATCACTTCCACGCCTGCCTTCTTCAACACGGCGATGCCCTTGCCATTCACATCGGCAAAGGGATCCTGCATTCCTATCACCACACGAGGAATACCCATTTCTACAATCAAGGAAGCGCAAGGCGGTGTCTTGCCAAAATGGCTGCAAGGCTCCAAATTCACATACAGTGTGCTTTTATTAAGCAAATCTTTATCCACAACAGCGTTGATGGCATTCACTTCGGCATGAGGACCACCAAATTGGATGTGATAGCTTTCGCCGATAATGGTTTCTTGATGCACAACAAGCGCACCTACCAACGGATTGGGCGCAACATTGCCTATTCCGTTTGTTGCCAATTGGAGGCAACGTTGCATATATTTTTCTTCAGTAGTCACGCAACAAAATTAGCACAATATTTTTAATTTCGCAGCGTTTCTTTCCCATAAAGTTATTATACAGAAAAAAAATGTATTTTTGTAGAACTAAATCGCCATTAAATTGAAGAAAATCTATCTATATTTTGTTTTGATTATTTCTTGTTTTTCCACCTTTGGTCAAACGGGGGGCAACAACACCTACGAATTTCTGAATCTTCCCTATTCCGCACGGGTGGCGGCTTTAGGAACTAATTTCATGGCGGCTAACGACAAAGATTTGTCTTTAGCTATTGCCAATCCTTCCATTATTGACGAAAATCTTCACAACAAAATCTCCCTTTCTTTTGTTGATTATTTTGCTGATGCTAACTATGGCATGGCTGCTTACTCACATACGTTCAAAAAGGTTGGTAGTTTTACGACAGCTTTGCAATTTATCACCTACGGACGCTTTCTGCAAGCCGACGAAACCGGACAAACTTATGGCAATTTCACCGGCAGCGAATATGCTTTGACCTTGGGTTGGGGACGCAAGTTGGATAAACACTTTTTGATAGGTGCAAATTTAAAGATGATTTATTCGCAATTGGAAAAATACAATTCTTTTGGTTTGGCAGTAGATGTTGCGGGTTCTTATTACCATGAGAAAAGCGGTTTCATGGCTACGGTCTTGTTTAAAAATATCGGACGCCAATTAGATACCTATATTCCGGGCAATCAGGAGCCTTTGCCTTTCGAGATTCAACTGAGTTTGTCGCAAAAATTCAACACCCTGCCTTTGCGTTATAATATTGTGTATAATCATATCGAAAAGTTTAATCTAACCTACACTGATCCTTCAAAATCAACTGTTGATCCTATCAGCGGCGATACCATTCGCGTGGGAAAATTCGAACAATTCACCGACAAATTGATGCGCCATTTTGTTTTGGGCGTAGAGTTTTATCCCGTGAAACGTTTTTATATAAGTTTGGGATATAACTATCAACGTCGTCGTGAGATGCGCACCGAAGTAAAGAAAGGCATCGTTGGATTTTCTTTCGGTTGTGGCGTGAATGTCTATAAATTCCGTATCAGTTATGCTTGGGCGAAATATCATTTGGGAGCCGCTCCCAACACCTTCACCATCGCTACCAATCTGACCGATTTGTTTGCTAAGAAGCAAGCAAAATAGTTTGGATAGAACTTTCTGTTTTTTTTTTGCAAATTCTAATTGCATCTAAATGCAAATTATTAATACAACTTTTAACGAAGAGTATAATAAATTTTTGAAAAGACAATTAATTTTATTTAAAAAAAGATATCCGCGTGAATACAGAGTATAAAAAAATGATACGCTCCATGTTGTTCCCCCTAATGGTGGTGGTGGTGATGTGGCTGGTGAAGTTGATGGAAACCGTGCTGAAAGCTGATTTTTCGAACTACGGTATCCTGCCGCTTGCTACCAAAGGCTTGGTGGGAATGATCACAGCGCCCTTCATCCACGCGGATTTCGAGCATCTAACCGCCAACACAGTACCTATGTTCATCACTGTGAGCATTATTTTTTATTTTTATCGCGAAATTGCGTTCAAAGTATTTTTCCTTGTGTGGATTTTTACAGATGTATGGGTGTGGTCGTTTGCGCGAGGCACGTCTTTCCATATCGGTGCAAGTGGATTGGTCTATGGCTATGTCACATTCTTGCTTTTCAGCGGTTTGATTCGACGCAATGCCCGTTTGATGGCTATTTCCATGCTGATAATTTTCTTATACGGCGGCTTCTTTTGGGGTATCTTTCCCGATTTTTTCCCCCACCGCAACATTTCGTGGGAATCACATCTGATGGGCGGTTTGTCGGGTTTGATATTGGCGATATTCTATCGCAAACAAGGCATGCAACGCGAGGTGTATCATTGGGAAGATGAGGACGACGACACCAATATTGAATATTTGTTCCCGGATGATGAAAGTGAGAAACCCTTGGGCAGCTCTTAATTATCTGCCATAAGAATTCAAAACCTTTATTGATTTTCAGATTTTTCGTGTTTCTTGTTGATGGTCTGCGCAGCAAGATATCCCGTAGAAAATGCCGCTTGAAGGTTATATCCGCCTGTGTCGCCATCTATATCAAGCACCTCTCCGACAAAGAATAAACGCGGAACAAGCTTCGATTCCATCGTTTTAGCATTAACTTCATCAAGGTTCACACCGCCCGTTGTTACCATCGCCATTTCAAAACCTCCAATACGCGTAACCTCAATCGGAAACTCGCAAAAAGCCCCTGTAATGGCGATGCGGCGTTCTTTGGTGATATTCGAAAGTGTCTCCAAAGGGTCTATGTTTTTTTCTTTAAGGATGATTTGCACCAAGCTTTTCGGAATATCGAAGCGTTTCAGAAATGATTGCACCGTTGCTTTGCCTTCCTTTTCAGAAGTTTCGATGAACAGCTTCCTGAAGACATCTGATTCCAATCCTGTGAAATTAAGTTTGATGGTATCGCCTGTTTCCATATAGCGCGAGAAATCGAGTATGCCCGGACCTGAAACTCCTTTGTGTGTGAAAACTATATCTCCAAGATGTTCGGCTATTTTTTTGTTCGAACGATATAAATATATCAGCATATTTTGAAGAGAAACGCCCGCCAATTCCGCAAAATTCATTGTTGGATTGAAGATAGGGGTGAGGGCGGGTTTCGGCTGAAGGATGCTGTGACCAAGTTGCTTCGCAAAATGATAACCACTGCCTGTGGAACCCGTTCGGGGATACGATTTTCCCCCTGTGGCAATGATGAGATGATGTGCCGAGAAAACATCCGTATCTGTATTTATCATAAAGGTGTCATCTTCTTTCGATACTTCTAAAACATCTTTTTGATAAGCGATTTCGACCTCATTTTTGGCACAACTTTGCAACAAAATTCGAAGCACATCCGACGAGTTTTCTGAATTGGGAAACACTTTGCCATTCTTATCTGTAAAGAAATTCAAGCCTTTTTCCTTAAAAAATGAAATCAGTTGGTAATTATCAAAGCTAAGCAAAGCAGGTTTCAGGAAACGAGCATTTTTTCCGTAATGATCAAAAAACATTTTAATCTCACAGTCATGGGTGATGTTGCATCTTCCCGAACCGGCAATCAAAAGCTTTTTGCCCGCTGTAGCATTTTTTTCGAGAAGTAAAACAGGTTTTTGTTCGCAATGTAATGCCGCAAACATCCCGGCAGGACCTGCACCTATGATAATAGTTTCAACGAATTTCGCCATCAATCATGCTCTTTGCGGCTGATTTCGCGCTTTATGTCTTTTTCTTTCAACGATTCGCGTTTGTCATACGAATGTTTCCCCTTGGCGAGTGCCACGATGAGCTTCGCCAAGCCTTTTTCATTAATAAACAAGGAAACAGGCACTATCGTAAAGCCTTTTTCCTTCACTTTGCCTAAAAGTTTCTTCAGCTCACGCGAGTTCAATAGGAGTTTTCGTTCGCGTTTGGGGTTATGATTATTATAGGTTCCGTAGGTATATTCGGCAATGTGCATATTCAGCACAAAGAGTTCATTTTCTTTAAAAGTGCAATAGGCATCATTGATATTGGCCTTGCCCTCGCGTATGGATTTTATCTCCGTACCTTTAAGTAATATGCCCGCGGTGAATTCTTCAAGAAGAAAATACTCAAAACTCACGCGCCGATTTTTTATATTTATTGTAGGACTTGCCATGTGTTTGAAACGAAGTTTGACTGAAATTGTTATTTATTTGGTTCTAATATGTATCTTTTTTTAGGATTAGAAATCAGCCACAAAAATACATAAAATTTCCTTTCTATCTGATATAAATGTTAATAGTTGTTAAAGGATAGGCGAGTTACCTGCTAATTTCTAAATTATTACTACCTTTGCAGCCGTAAATTTAAAATTGAAAAACTAATTTAGAAGAATGATGGAAAACAACAATTACCTTAAAGGAGGTGAATTTTTAACAAAAACAGCGGACGACATCTTTACGCCGGAAGAATTTAACGAAGAACAAAAAATGATTGCTGACACTTGCAATGATTTTTTGGACAAGGAAATCTTTCCGATACTTGATAAGATAGATGTCAACAATCCGGGATTGATGCGTGAGCTTATCACGAAAACAGGAGAAATGGGATTATTAGGAATATCTATTCCTGAAGAGTATAATGGATTTGGTCAAACGTTCACCACCTCGATGTTGGTTAGCGACAAACTTGGCTCAGGATTTTCCTATTCCGTGGCTTTTTCGGCTCACACCGGCATTGGTTCACTTCCAATTTTATATTATGGAAATGAAGAGCAAAAACAAAAATATTTACCCAAATTAGCCACCGGCGAATTGGCTGCTGCCTATTGCTTAACAGAACCCAATGCAGGTTCGGATGCCAACTCAGGCAAAACACGTGCGGTACTTTCTGAAGATGGAAAGAATTATATTTTGAATGGTCAAAAAATGTGGATTACCAATGGTGGTTTTGCTGATGTATTGACTGTTTTTGCGAAAATTGATAACGACAAAATCTTAAGCGCTTTCATCGTCGAACGTAATTTTCCCGGCGTTAGTTTTGGTGCAGAAGAAAAGAAAATGGGTATCAAAGGCTCATCAACCGTACAGATATTTTTTAACGACTGTGTGGTTCCTGTCGAAAATATGCTTGGCAAAAGAGGCGAAGGTTTCCGTATTGCCTTAAATATCTTGCATATTGGTCGTATCAAATTGGGCGCAAACGTGATTGGCGCTTGCAAACGTGCTACTTTGCATGCTGTGAATTATGCCAACGAACGCAAACAATTCGGCTCACTCATCGCTAATTTTGGTGCCATCAAATATAAATTGGGCGAAATGGTTGTGAAAACTTGGGGCATTGAATCTGCTGTGTATCGCACCGCAAAATATGTTGACGACACCATTGATATGCATGTGGCTGCCGGCATGGACAGAACCCAAGCTTATTTGCAAGCTATTGGTGAATATTCGATGGAAGCTGCCATTTTAAAAGTATTGGGCTCCGAGTCTCAAGATTATATTGTGGATGAAGCCGTACAAATCCATGGCGGCATGGGTTTCTCAGCCGAAATGCCTGCCGACAGATGCTATCGCGATTCCCGTATCAACCGCATTTTTGAAGGAACCAACGAAATCAATCGTTTGGTTTGCGCTGATATGATTTTGAAACAAGCCAAAAAAGCTGATTCTACTATCTTTGGTGAAGCAAAAGAAATCTATACCAGTATCGCTGCATTCAAAAATGAGGCTCTCAATACTGATGACTATTTTGACTATTACGGAAAAGTAACTTCTTATTTCAAGAAATCCATATTGCTGATCATGAGCCGTGCTTATGAAACCTTAGGTAAACAGTATAACACAGAACAAGAAGTGATGATGCACATTGCCGACATCACCATGCAAGCGTATGCTTCCGAGTCGCTTATGTTGCGCGTAAAGAAAATGGTAAACACTTTGGGCGAAGAAAAAGGTGCCATTTACAAAAATATTTTAGACGTTTTTGTGTATGAAGCAGCCGCAAAAATCAATAAATCTGCAAATGATGCCATCAATTCTTTTGCCGAAGGCGAAGAATTCAACAAACTTAAAGGTGCCATGGTTGCATTGACAACGCTGAAACCGATTAATATTAAAGAAGCTCGCAGAGCTATTGCAGATAAACTCATTGAAGATAACACGTATAACTTCTAATGATTTAATTATGAAATGAAAAAGCCGTCTTAGAAATAAGACGGCTTTTTTTTGCCTATAAAGAATAGTATGCTATAATTTTCGAGGATATTCATAGGGATAGGGCTCATTAATCATTCATCGTGCCCAAACGCAAGATGTTCGCTTCGCTGCCGAAATTTTTATGAGGCACAAATTATATAATTTTATAGCTCCTCGATATCGAAGACGCAGCAAAACTATTATTTTATATATGTCCGATTTCTCCAATGAAGCAAAAAAATGTTTTTTATTGATTTCCGATTTCTCCGATGAAGCAAAAACAATTTATTTATTGATGTCCGATTTCT
>CAIWVT010000308.1 GCA_903916135.1 uncultured bacterium | reverse complement strand
AATGATTGCGGAAGCTTCTTGAATGATTGCGGAAGCTACTTGAATGATTGCGGAAGCTACTTGAATGATTGCGGAAGCTTCTTGAATGATTGCGGAAGCTTCTTGAATGATTCCCTTGGTCAAATCCAGCTTACCTATTATAATCCCTTAGTTTTTAATTTGTTTCAAAACGCTTGAATATTTTGTTTACAGCACTACCACCCAAATCCATTCGCCAAAGTTGCAGTTTGAAGTTTCAATCCCATCAACTGCTGCATAAATACGTTTACGATTTTTAGAGATAGCCGAACGGGTAGCAGGTTCATTCACTTTTACTCCGCTATATTCGCAGCCAATTTCTGAAACAACAACCCATTGATGCTCTCAACGGCAATCCGTTCTTGTTTCATGGTGTCGCGATAGCGGATGGTCACGGTGTCGTTCTCCAAAGTTTCATGGTCTATCGTGATACAATAGGGTGTGCCGATAGAATCCTGACGACGATAACGCCTTCCGATAGCATCTTTCTCATCATATTGACACATGAAGTTGGGCTTCAACATATCGAACACCTGACGTGCTTTTTCGGGCAATCCGTCTTTCTTCATCAAGGGCAGTACGGCAACTTTGATAGGAGCCAACACGGGCGGGAAGTTCAACACTTCGCGAACGGAGCCGTCTTCCAAGGTTTCTTCCGTGAAAGCATTGCTCAATATCGCCAAAAACATACGATCTAAACCTATGGAAGTCTCCACCACGTAAGGCACATAACTTTCGTTGGTTTCGGGGTCAAAGTATTGAAGTTTCTTGCCTGAATATTGTTGATGGGCATTCAAATCGAAGTCGGTGCGCGAATGTATGCCTTCCAATTCTTTAAATCCTATCGGGAATTCGAACTCGATGTCGGCGGCGGCATTGGCATAATGGGCTAATTTGTCATGATTGTGGAAACGATATTTCGCAGCGGGAATCCCTAAAGACAGATGCCATTTCATGCGCATCTCTTTCCAATATTCATACCATTTCATCTCTTCGCCCGGGCGCACAAAGAACTGCATTTCCATCTGTTCGAACTCGCGCATACGGAAAATAAACTGACGCGCTACGATTTCGTTGCGAAAAGCTTTCCCTGTCTGCGCAATGCCGAAAGGAACTTTCATACGTCCTGATTTCATCACGTTCAAGAAGTTCACAAAGATGCCTTGAGCGGTTTCGGGACGCAGATAAAGCGTATTAGCATCCTCGCTTACCGAACCCATTTGGGTTGAAAACATCAAATTGAACTGACGCACCTCTGTCCAATTCTTTGAACCTGAAACGGGACAAACAATTCCCAACTCTTCGATCAGGGATTTCACCGCCGCCAAGTCGCCTTCCTCCAATTTGGAGTAGAAGCGCGATTTGATGTCGTCAATTTTGTTTTGATATTCCACCACGCGTGGATTGGTTTCGCGATACAGCTTCGCATCGAAGGTCTCGCCGAAACGTTGCGCCGCTTTGCTCACCTCTTTCTCTATCTTATCTTCAATTTTGGCGATATGGTCTTCCACAAGCACATCCGCACGATAGCGTTTCTTGGAGTCTTTGTTGTCTATCATCGGATCGTTGAAAGCATCCACGTGTCCTGATGCTTTCCAAATCGTTGGATGCATAAAAATCGCGGTATCAATGCCTACAATGTTTTCATTATATTGCACCATCCATTTCCACCAATAAGCGCGGATGTTGTTTTTCAACTCCACACCGTATTGTCCGTAATCATACACGGCACTAAGTCCGTCGTAAATTTCGCTCGATGCAAACACGAATCCGTATTCCTTTGCATGCGAAATTATCTTCTTAAATAAATCTTCATTATTTGCCATGCTGCAAAAGTAACATATTTTCTTAAATCTATGAGTCCAAAAAATGCTTTACACTTCTTTTTGGGGATGATATTTTTCTGCAAAAGGGTGTTGAAAGCCAATTTAATCCTTGACCAAGCGCTTCAATTCACCAAAAACCAAGTCTGTTTCGTATCCTTTGGAGACAAGAAAGCGCGCAATCTTTTGTTTGCGGGCATAAGCATCGGTATCTTTCACCTCCCTTGCCTTTTGGGCTATCAAGGCTTGAATAGCTTCGCGATATTCATCCTCCGAAATCACCTCCAATCCTTGAGAGATGAGCGCATCGGGTATCTTTTTCATCCGAAGTTCATACGCCAATTTGATTTTCCCCCATTTGTTCAAACGGAATTTGCTGCTGACATAAGTTTGGGTGAAACGCAGGTCGTTGAGAAACTTTTCTTTGGTAAGGTCTTCAATAATGTTCGGGATACGGTCTTCGTCCACCTTCCACTCACGAAGTTTTTGAGCCATTTCGTGGGTGCAACGTTCTTGATAGGCACAAAAGGCTTGCGCTTTCTGCAGTATTGTTTTTAAACCGGATAATTTTTCGTTGCTATCATCCATAAGCTTTCTTTAGCGAATGAAATGTTTCCACACATCGTTGAAAACGGCAAACACCATCAATGCAATCAAAAGTACCATGCCAACAACTTGAGCACGTTCTAAGAATTTCTGTGATAAACGTCTGCGGGTAATCAATTCCCATGTAGTGAAAATCACGTGTCCTCCATCCAAAGCAGGTATCGGCAGGATATTCATGAACGCTAATACCACCGAAATCAATCCTGTGATAATCCAAAAACGTCGCCAATCCCAAATGCCGCCATAAATCGTAGCAATGCCAATGGGACCTTGAATAGATTCGCTGGCGTTTTCTTTTCCGGAGAATATCTTTCCCAAACCGCGAATGTTTGCCCACAAATTATTCATGGCATCGCTGATACCGTATTTCACTCCTGAAGTGATGGTATATTCTTTTAATTGGTACGGAATCTTTGGAATCGCTATGCCGATAGTTCCTGTAGTATCAATATTAACAGAAAGGCTTATGGTGTCCTTGCCACGAAGCACTTGCATGGGTACGGTTTTTCCTTTCATTATCCATGAAGCTTCTCTGTAGTTGCCAAAACTGTGGATGTGAAAAGTATCCAACTTAAGGATTTTGTCGTTCGCTTGTAGTTTTGCTTTTTCGGCATTGGAGCCCGGATGACAACTATCTATTTTGAAAGAGAAGTTATGCGCATCAATAAAATAGTCGCGAAGTTTTTTGTTATAGATTCTATATAAAGTGTCGGGAACAGGAATCTGCACTATTTTGCCATTGCGTTCCACGGCTATGGTTGAACCCATCATCACATTCGCCGAGGTGACATCTTTAAAACGTTCCACTCCTTCGCCATTCACATTAAGGATTTTGTCTCCCGTTTGGAATCCGATTTCTCTTCCTGCGGGATAGGCATATATGCCCGAAGTCAATTGATTGGTGGGTAGATATTCTTTTTCATAATGAAGAATAACGCCTGTGAAGATAATCATCCCCATAATCAAATTCATGATGACGCCTGCCAACATCACTATCAAGCGTTGCCAAGCAGGCTTCGAACGAAACTCCCACGGTTGCGGTGGTTGTTTCAGTTGTTCTTTATCCATAGATTCATCAATCATGCCGGCTATCTTCACATAGCCGCCCAAAGGCAACCAACCAATGCCGTATTCTGTGTCGCCCTTTTTGAATTTAAACAGTTTGACATTCCATGCATCAAAAAACAAATAGAATTTCTCTACGCGGATTTTGAAAGCGCGCGCGGCTAAGTAATGTCCCAATTCATGTATAAATACCAAAAGTGACAAGCCCAATATCAATTGGGCAATCATAATCAATGTGCTCATTTATTGTCGTTTTTTTATTATTTCTGTACAAAGTATTCGTGTTTCGCTGTTGCTATGAAAATAGTCGTCGAGCGAAGGAGTTTTTATAAACGTAGATGTCTGCATACATATTTCAATCACATCAGCAATTTCCAAAAAGCCGATTTTGTCGTGCAAGAAAGCATCCACAGCCACTTCATTGGCGGCATTGATAATACAGGGCATATTGCCCCCTTGTTTCAATGCCTCAAACGCGAGTGCAAGATTACGAAATATTTTCGTATCAGGAGCTTCAAAAGTGAAAGTAGCACAAGCAGCGAAGTCGAAACGCGGAAAGGTGGTCTGCAAACGATGGGGATATCCCAAGGCATAAGCAATAGGAACGCGCATGTCGGGCAGTCCCATTTGAGCTTTGATAGAGCCATCGCCGAACTGCACCATCGAATGAATGATGGATTGCGGATGAATGATAACCTCTATCTGTTCGGGTTTCAAATTGAACAACCAACGCGCTTCTATCACCTCAAGCCCTTTGTTCATCATGCTTGCCGAATCAATAGTGATTTTGTTGCCCATCACCCAATTGGGATGTTGCAGGGCTTCTTCCTTAGTGATATGGGCAAGCGACTCCAAGGTCCTGCCTCTGAAAGGTCCGCCCGAAGCCGTCAAGATAATCTTCTCAATAGGGTTGTGAAACTCGCCCGCCAAGCATTGATAGATGGCAGAATGTTCGGAATCAACAGGAAAAATTGTTACACCTGCTTCGCGTGCATTCTTCATGATGATGTCGCCCGCCACCACCAACGTCTCTTTGTTGGCTAAAGCGATATTTTTTTTATGTCGAATGGCATTCAGCGTCGAACGCAAGCCCGCGAAACCTACGATGGCGGTGACCACCATGTGTATCTCATCCGATTCCACTATCTGCTCCAACGAATCTTCCCCTGCATAGACTTTGATATCATAAGGGTCTAAAGCCGTTCGGACTTCATCATATTTAGTTGCATCCGTCACCACAACGGCATTGGGCATAAACTCCAAAGCCTGCTGTATCAACAAATCGGCATTGGCATGACCCGTGAGGATTTCGGCAGCAAACAAATCGGGATGTTGGCGGATGACGTCAAGGGTTTGTGTCCCGATAGAGCCTGTTGAACCTAATATGGCTATGTTTTTCTTCAAGGCAGGGCGCAACTAAAATGACATAAATTCTTTGGGATTGGCGGCGGTGCCATTGTGCCACAACTCGAAATGCAGATGGGGTCCCGTGGTCAATTCGCCTGTGTTGCCCACGATGGCAATGGGGTCGCCGGCTTTCACATAATCGCCTGTCTTTTTCAACAGGGTGGAGTTGTGTTTATACACCGAAATGATGTTGTTGCTATGTTGAATAGAGATGATATAGCCCGTTTCGAGTGTCCATCCCGTGAAAATCACCGTGCCGTCTAAGGTGGCTTTCACCGCATCATTTTGATTAGCGGCAATGTCAATGCCATAATGTCCTTTGGCAGGATTAAACCCGTTCACCACCATGCCTTTGATGGGTGTGAAAAAGAAAAAGTTGCTGATAGAATTGTCGCTATGCGTGCCTGAGGAAAAGGACAGATTGTATTTGTCAATACTCTCAATATCGTTGCGCAAAGCAGAATCTTCGGGCGAGATGTTGAAGTTTAGATTTTTATATTGATGGATACTTGTGTCGGAAGGTTTCTTCATGTCGGGTTGCGGAAAGTCTCTGCCCTCGATGATATAACGGATGTTTTTCAGATAGAGTTCGCGGCGGATGATTTCTTTCTCCATCGAATCGGTTTTGAGCGTCAGATGATACAACTCGCGTTGCATATTCACATCGCCATAGCCCGGGATGTATTCGCGCAGCGGTGTGTAAGCGATGATAAACGTGGTTGCCACAATCAACAACATCACGGCAGCGCCCATCACCACAAACACATTCATGCGGGTGAGCCGAAACGAAATCTTACGCTCAAACGTAGAATCGTTCATAATCACCAACCGATATTTGTCGTGAAGTTTTTTGCGGAATGCCTGCCAGCGGCTTAACTTTTCTGTTGTCATATTTAAAACTTGCTGCAAAGATACGGCTTCTTTACGACGTGGCAAAAGATAGGGTGTAATTTGGTGGGGTGGGTGGATTGTTTTATTGTTGGATTGTTATATTGTTGGATGGTTTTAGTGTTATTGGAAAAGCCATTTATATATGAGACCTTGATAAGTCGGGGTACGACTTGGTTTTACTTATTCAACTCAAGAGGGAACTTTTGCCGAAACCGTAACAGTGGCAGTTGTAACCCATGACCAACTGAAAGGTTTGCCACAACAAACTAACTATCTGGTCAGCCTATTCGATTAGCGGATGTTTTTATTTTTATTATCGTTTAAATTCTGATGAATTATTTCCTTAGTTTGTTTATATAGAGATAACATTAAACAAAATAATCCAAAATGAAAAATATATTTACTAAACATATTTATGCTATACCATACTGACCAAAAAAAAGTTTTCGGACTTTTAATTGTAAATAAAATAATCATTGTAGTACTATAATACAAACTCTGAGAATACTTAAAAATTAATATAATTAAAAATGGGAAGGTCAAAAGAAAAATTTCTTTTGATTGGGTTTTTAAATCTATCTCATGCAAATATTTACTTTTATTCATATATATCCAAACAAATATTATTATCAGACTGAAACATGTTATTATAAAAAGAGGCATAAAATATGTACTGTAATAAATACTAAATTGAAGAAATAAAATGGAAGCAACGTAAAAAAGAAAATAAAAAATTTTATTAAGTACAATTCCCTTGATTATTTTAAATCGCTTAAATATGAGAGCAATAAAGAATAGGAAAGCAATAATTATTGATATCAAATATCCTATTTGAAAATATCTGTTAAGAACAATTCCTTCCTTTCCAAAGTTCCAAACTTTATCGTTAAAATTTATAATATGTTCATATCCATAAATTGAATTTTCATTATCATTAAAACTAAAATTATCGTATTTATGCCAACTATGATTATGATAAAAGAAATATGTCTTTTTTGCAAATGGATCTTCGCGTTTGCATCCTTTTATACTCATTGTTAGAAAAAGAGTAAACAAAATCAGAATTATACTGGTTAATGATAATTTCTTAAATGGATTTTTATTAAGTCTTCTTCCCACAAAACTATATATTGCATTCCATTTTATATATAGCCGAGAACTTTGAAACATTGCATTATTGAGTTTATATGATATATTCAAAAAATAAATGATGGCATAATAACTGCCATATAGTAAAATAAATAATATGTATTTTGTATAACCTGGCAGATTATTAGATAGGTTATAATATACATAAATAAGAATCGCTAACAATACTAATTCAACATATTGAATAATTGTGTTTAAAAATTCGAAAGGAAATTTCTCAAAATTTGTAATACTATTATTTTCAGAATTTAATTCAGCTTTAACTATATTAATTTTGCGCTTAATTATATTGATATAAATACTTGATAATATGAAAATAATAGGTAATAAAAAAATCCAATATTGTAGATTTAACGGTTCGTCTGAAATAAATGATAATTTAAGATTGAATATTTTTGGAATCTCTTCTGTGATTTTATTTAGTAAGGATTCTTGTTTGCTTTTATAAAAAATTATTTTTGCAGTATCTATTGGTTTAGATATTGCTTTAGGACCAGATTCTGTGAATACAACACTATCAGAACTATAGTCAATTTGCTTGTCAACAGAATGTATTAGACCATTTACAGTGTCGCTATCATACATACCGTGATTTATAAACATACCATCAATAAACCAATCGTTTGTTAATGGTACACCCCAAGAGGAGTCTGAAATACTCAATACTTTATTATAATTATCAATTATTGTTTTATAATTATTTGAATTTATTGCGTTGTACAAAGTTAATACTACTGTTACAACGACAGCCAGTCTGCCAATTCTGAATTTCAAGTAAGTATCAGATAGAGATAAATACTGAGATTTTTTATTTTTTTCTGCCATCTAAATATATAAGTGATTGACTAAATAAAATGAAAGCTATATGTGTTTTTTGCCCACCTCAAACTCTAAAAAGTCAACAACCATTCCAACAACTATCATGTTTCGCTTACCTTTTTTCATTTTCATTACGGTCTCTAAATTTTTAGCAAAGGTAGAAAATAAATCTTTAATAAAGAAAAAAAATAATTTCCGTTACCTAATTTTGTGCAGAAAGGTGGTGGTTTTTTTTATCTGTTCGGTGTTATTAACTCCACTTTTCAAAACAGAGTTATTAAAAAAACCTCCAAAATCCAAATCTCTTGTCAAGCCCCCAACTTGGCGAGTCTCCTTTCAGACTCGGCAAGTCCCCTCTCAGACTCGGCAAGTCTCCTCTCAGACTCGGCAAGTCTCCTCTCAGACTTGGCAAGTCTCCTCTCAGACTTGGCAAGTCTCCTCTCAGACTCGGCAAGTCTCCTCTCAGACTCGGCAAGTCTCCTTTCAGACTCGGCAAGTCTCCTCTCAGACTCGGCAAGTCTCATCTCAGACTCGGCAAATCTCCTCTCGGACTTGGCAAATCTCCTCTCGGACTTGGCAAGTCTCCTTTCGGACTCGGCAAGTCTCATCTCGGACTTTGCAAGTCTCAGTTGTTTATACTTGTTAAACAAATATTTACAGAGCAAAATAGCTTCATAGAGGTGTTTAGCGGCATTCGTAATTCGCCTATTCGTAACCTCCCGTACATGAAATGTCGGGGTTTGTAGTGGTAAATCTCGTTTAGCGGAGATTCCAATCTGCGTCACCTTACTCCTATTAGGCTTCCGCCTAAAACCTTTGTCTCCCTCTGTCCTGTCCCGTACTGAAAGTCGTGAGTCCTCCGTGGTTAAAAAAAAGCGGATAAACACAGACCTAAAAAAATCTGCATCTATCCGCGTTCAATTTCATCAAAAGAAAAAATCAGCGTTCATCAGCGTTGCGAAAAAAAAATAGAACGCTAATGACGCTGATGCTCTGCAACGCAGATAAAAACGGATTTTTTATTTTATCCGCGATAATTTGCGTTATATATATCTGCGTCATCCGCGTGCCAATTAAGCGTCATCCGCGTTCCAATCCTCCTCCACCTACCATATCATCGGGCGTTCGCTGTCCGCTTTATAGCGTTTGTCGGTGGTTTTTATGTTGAAGGCTTTGTAAAAGGCAGGGATGTTATACACCTGTCCGTTCACGCGGGCTTCTTTGGGCGAATGCACGTCTTCTTTCAAACGACGCATCAACTCTTTGTCGCGGGTGTTGCCTCTCCACACTTGGGCATACGCCAGGAAGAAGCGTTGGTCGGCGGTGAATCCGTCAATTTTGGTATTGGCATCTTTGCCTTCCGAAGCTTTTTGGAGTGCCACATACGCCACAGTCAATCCGCCGATGTCGGCAATGTTTTCGCCCAAGGTCAACTCGCCGTTCACATGCAAAGAATCTAGCATCTTGAAAGCATTAAACTCTTCAACCAGCACTTGGGTTTGTTTCGCGAAATTCGTGGAGTCGTCTTTGGTCCACCAGTTGCGCAAGTTGCCGACTTTGTCATACAGACGACCTTGATCGTCGAATCCGTGTGTCATTTCATGACCTATCACCACGCCTATAGCACCATAATTCACAGCATCATCACCCTCGGGGAAAAAGAAAGGCGGTTGCAAAATAGCAGCAGGAAACACGATTTCGTTCATGTTGGGGCTATAATAGGCGTTGACGGTTTGCGGTGTCATACCCCAATCCAAACGATCAACGGGTTTACCTATCTTGTTCAAATCGCGAGCAAAATCGAATCGCGAAGAAGCCATGATGTTTTGATAATACGAATCTTTGGTGATGTTCAACGTGGAATAATCTATCCATTTGTCGGGATAGCCCACCTTGATATTCATGGTGGCTAACTTCGCCATAGCTTCTTTCTTGGTAGCCTCGCCCATCCAGGTTAGTTTCTCTATACGGCTTTTCAAAGCATCTTTCAAATTGTTCACCAACTCGAGCATACGTTTCTTGGAGGTGGCAGGGAAATATTTCTCCACATAAATTTGTCCAACGGCTTCGCCCAAGGAATAGGATGTGGTGTTCAGCACGCGTTTCCAGCGAGGTTTCATTTCTTTGATGCCCGACAACATCATGCTGTAGAAACCGAATTGTTCTTTCACAAAAGCGGAAGACAGATAGGGTGATGCGCCATGCAAGACATGCCATTTCAGATAAAGTTTCCAATTGTCAATTGGGACGGTGGTAGTCATTTTTGCCATTTCAGCAAAGAACTTGGGTTGCCCTATATTGATTTCATTGGTTGCTTTCAAACCGACGGTGGCAAAATATTGTTCCCAATCAAATTGAATAGCTACTTTTTTTAAGCCTGCTAAATCGGTTTTGTTATAGTTTTTAATAGGGTCACGCAATTCCAAACGTGTGGACGATGCTTGAGCCAATTGGGTTTCGATAGCCATAACGACAGTAGCATTTTTTTCTGCCTGATCTTTTGTGGCACCTGCCAATGCGAATGTATTGCCAACATGGTTGACATATTCTTTGCGTATCTCTTGCGAGCGTTTGTCGTTAGAGGTATAATAATCCCTATCGGGCAATCCCAAACCGCCTTGATAGAGTTGAGCAATGACTTTCTCGCTGTTTTTATCGTCCTGACCGGAACCGAAATTAAACAAAGAGTTGATGCCCGAAGTGTGTAAATATCCAACCAATTTGATGAGGTCGGCGGTGGTTTTGATACCATCAATTTTATCCAATTCGGTTTGTATTGCTTTGATGCCGGTCTTTTCGATAGCAGCCGAATCCATACCTGTGGCATAGAAGTCAGCGATTTTTTGTGTCAACGAACCTGCTTTGGCGTTTTTGTCGGCAAGGGCGTCTTCCATGATACCGCGCAGTTGTTTGTTGTTTTCTTCTTTCAGTGCTTCGAACGAACCGAAGATGCTATATTCGGCAGGAATAGGATTGTTTTTCAACCAATTTCCATTGGCATATCTAAAGAAATCATCACCGGGATTCACGGTAGTGTCCATGTTCGCACTATTGATTGCGGGTTCTACTTTTTTCATAGTTTTTGTGTTGCAACTAAACATCATGCTTAGCCCCATAAGGCTTACTAACATAATGACATTGGTTT
>CAIWVT010000307.1 GCA_903916135.1 uncultured bacterium | reverse complement strand
TGTAATCATTGCCATTATGCTTGTAGCTACGATTAATGGAAACCCTGAAAAAAAGTATAATCCTCGCAATTCTGTTGGCGAACAAGAGATCGAAGGGGCTATGCAATGGCTTGGCGAAATTCGTAATAACAGAATAACCGGAACAATAAATCCGATTGATGTCTTGAATGCTCGTGAAGAAATCTCACAAATGATTAAATCGAAAGCTATTGGAATGCAATGGGATGAAGTTGGTCCTAATAACGTTGGCGGACGTACCCGTGCAATATTAATTGACCGCAACAACAGCAATTTGCTTTATGTAGGAGGTGTTAGTGGCGGTTTGTTTAAATCTACCACAGGGGGAACTTCATGGGAACCCATTCCAAGCATGACAGAAGTTAACATTAGTTGCATCGCACAAAACCCAGTCAATGGTAACATTTACGTTGGAACAGGCGAAAGTTTTACGAATGCAGGATATGTTGGTGGCACCCCAGGCTTCATTGGCAGCGGTGTTTATGAATCAACTGACGGTGGTGCAACTTGGCAAGTTTTTCATAATGCCAAGCCAACCGTAGTTGGCAGCACAACCACAGATTGGGCTTTTATTAACCGAATTGCTATAGACCCCGTCAACCAAAGGGTTTATGTAGCTATGAATAAAGGTTTACGGTATTGGGATGACGCAACAAGTACGTGGATTAATCCAGTATATTCATCAGCAACACTATTAAACACTGGTAGTGCCACCGATGTGGGAATGGGTTCAGACAGGACTGTTGCTGTTGGTATTGGAAATAAATTATATATTTCTCCAGGAGGAACTGGAAATGGTGAGCCTCATACTTTTGTTGACAAAACTCCTACCACAGGTATTGGAAGGGTTGAACTTTCAATTGCTCCGTCTAATCCTAATTATATTTATACATGTCTTGTAAGTTCTACTGGAGGATTAAAAGGTGTGTATCGTTCAACAGATAAAGGAGCTACTTGGTCATTAATTGGACCAGGAGGTTCTACCGATTTTGAGCTTTTCGGACCTAATAATCAAGGAACTTATGATGTCTGCATCGCTGTGCATCCAACCAATCCTGACAAGATTTTTGTTGGTGGTTTGGTGATTTGGGAATGGCATTTGGGTAGCAGTTTCGTTCAAGTTACAACAGGTTCAGAGAAATATGATGCCCATGTTGATATGCACGCTATTGTTTTTGATAAAAACCATCCTGCTACTTTATATTTAGGTTCTGATGGTGGTATTGCAAAATCAACAAATACTGGTGCAACCTTCCAAACAATAAATAAAAATTATAATGTAACACAATTCTATGCTGTGGCTTGTAATGGTTCTACGGGTGTTATGGGTGGCACACAAGATAATAGTTGTCCGTATGTAGCAGGCACCGATCCTTTTGATTTGAAAAAAGGCGAAGTACTGTTTGTTGGTGATGGCGGTTGGGCAGCATTTTCATTGGTGAATCCTGATGCATTTTTTGGCACTATGCAAAATGCTGGTTTTTGGCGTTCGCCCGATAAAGGGACTACATATCAATCGGCAACCGAAGGCGCATTTATCAGCAGCTATATGAAAGGCACAGGAACTCCTGGTTCTGATGGAGCTTTTGCACCTTTTGTAACTCCA
Source organism: uncultured bacterium (assembly GCA_903916135.1). Lineage (GTDB taxonomy): Bacteria > Bacteroidota > Bacteroidia > Bacteroidales > CAIWKO01 > CAIWKO01. The sequence goes on along the minus strand of CAIWVT010000307.1, from coordinate 5,704 downwards.
TTAGCTATTTGGGAAAGCTTTAATGATTTGTATAGCCCCTTCGTAACTTGGTTTGCAGATACTATTGCTCATACAATAGGTCAGACAATAACAGTCAATAGTCAAAATAATCGCGTACCGTTTCAACACGTTATTACACCTTCTGAAGGAAATTTAGCCGCCAATGATACATTGTATGTTCAGGATATCATTACATCAAAATTCTTTGTTGGATTAAATAATGGTATATGGATGACTTTCGGACCCTTGCAATTTCAAGGAATACCTCAATGGTATCATATAGCAAATTTATCAGGTCCAAACACCTTCAGCATTTCTAAAGATGGTAATTATATGTATGTTGGAACGCTCAACGGGGCTTTATACCGTATTTCAAATTTATTAGCGATTACAGATTCTGTAAGTGGCTCCTACAATAGTTCTTTTTGTGTAATTGAAAACCAATTGATAAAAACCTTCACAAATCAAGCTATTACAAGTATCGGAATTGATCCTAATAACCCTGAACGCATTGTTGTTTCTTTAGGAAACTATGGCAACACAGATTACATTTACTATAGTAGCAACGCTCTTGATTTGGCTCCTACTTTTGTTGCCAAGACAGGAATAACAGCAGGTACAAAACTTCCTAAAATGCCTGTTTACTCTGCTATTTTCGAAATGGGGCATCCTAACATGGTTATTCTTGGAACTGAATATGGTATATATGCCACAACAGACATTACACAATCGGCAGCAAATATTGTATGGACAGAAGAAAACACAGGAATGGCTAAAGTGCCTGTTTTCATGATACGCCAACAAATTTATGATTATCCTGGCGTTAGTAATTATGGTAAAATATATTTAGGAACACATGGTAAAGGGTTCTATAGCAATGATCAATACCTTGGAATTAACGATAACAATCCATCTAAAGAAATTAGTGCAAATACTATTTCGATTTATCCAAATCCAGTTGTTGATAACGTAAACATAGCTTATACTTTAGTTCAAAAATCAAGTGTTACTATTAAAATTTATGATTTGAACGGACGCTTAGTTAAAATGCTCAACCTAATGAATAAGCCCAATGGCAATAATGTTGAAACTATTAACTGCACTGATTTGAGAAGAGGCACGTATATCATTCAACTACTTGAAGGAAACAATAGCAAAACTGCAAAGTTTGTTGTTACAAAATAAATTTTAAATAATCCTTGCATGAATTGTGCAAGGATTATTTTTTCAAACTAAAATTATAACTCAAAATATAACATTATGAAAAAAATTTTTACTACCCTTGTTTGTCTATTCATGTTTTTTGGTGTATTTTCAGCAAACACCATGTTCGCACCTGCTTTGACAACTCCAACTAATGGAGCTGTGAACCAAATGCCAAATACCTTTTTAAAATGGTCGGCTGTTCCGGGAGCTTTTACCTATAAAATTCAGGTAAGTACGGATAGTCTTTTTGTTACTTCAAACCAATATTCAACTAACCTTACGGCTATCTATTCATCGAATTTATCATTTAATTCAAAATATTTCTGGAGGGTTAAAGCAATTGGCATTTCCGATTCTTCTGCATGGTCGGCTGCACGCAATTTTTACACTATTAATACCGTTACAATTACTCAACCCGTTGATTTTTCTGTCAATAGACCTGTTAGCTGCTATTTTAAATGGAATGCTATATCCGGTATCGCTAATTATGAATACCAGATGGACACTTCCCTCACATTCTCAAGCCCTTTGTTCGTTTCAAACCTAATTTCAGCAACGAAAACAGATGCGTATTCAAAACAATTGGCTTTCGGCGAACATTATTATTTAAGAATGAGAGCACTTCATAGTCAAGGCACTTCCAATTGGTCATCGCTTGTAAATTTTACAACACTTACTGATTTCATGTTAAGAAGACCTTCGTCTGATACTAATAAAGTTATGGTGGTTACAAAATTAGAATGGGATTGGGCTGGCTCAACACATTATACTTATACAATCGCCACAGATTCATTGTTCACTACTAATGTGGTTTCACACCTTATTGACACAACTAAAGTGATAAAAAACGCTTACGATACATTGGTTAGAGTTCATACGGATACATTACGTTTCGGACAAAAATATTTCTGGAAAGTTCGAGCAGAAAATGCACTTAGTACTTCAAATCAAACTGCTGTCTGGAAGTTTACCACTATAGATAAAATGACACTGCTTACTCCCACAAACGGGTCTATTGGAGTAACTACTATTCCTACATTCAAATGGGATACCTTACGGCAAAGTATTGGTCATTATGTGTTGGAATTGGATACTAACCTCTTATTTTCAAATCCTCATATCTATGTCTTGTCGAATGATACTAATTTTTATTCTATTGTTGCCCCATTGTTACCTCACACAAAGTATTATTGGAGAATGAAAGCAACTACATTATTGGATGCTACGAATTGGTCGGATGTATTTAATTTTACAACAACATCACCTATCGGAATTGAAAACTTTGAGAATAATGATGTAAGTATTTACCCTAATCCAACTGTTACAGGGGAAATTAATATACAAATTTCTTCATCTGAGTTAAACGATGTTTCTGTAAGAATTATCAATATGGTTGGACAAGAAATCTTCAATCAAAATTATGGCATTAAAATTGGCAGTAATACTATCAATCTTGATTTGAATAAAAACACAAATGGTATTTATTTTATTCAACTAAAACAAGGTGATACTATCATCACTCGAAAAATTATTGTAAATAAATAAATTTTTGTTGAGCAGAGGCTATCTGTTGTTCAACATAAGAAGAAAGAAATCCTTTTCAAACTAATTCTTTTAGTTTGAAAAGGATTTTTTTTATTTAATACGGTCTTTAAATGCTTTCTCAAACTTCTCGACTTTTGGTTGGATGACCATTCGACAATAGGGTTCGTTTTTATTATTCTCGAAGTAGTTTTGATGATAATTTTCGGCTTTATAGAACTCCGTAAACTTTTCTACTGCTGTAACTATCGGCTTATCGTAAACTTTAGCGTCATTTAGTGCTTTGATAATGCTCAAAGCGGCTACTTGCTGTTCGTGGTTTCTATAAAAGATTACCGAGCGATATTGTGTGCCCACATCGTGACCTTGACGATTGACTTCGGTGGGGTTGTGAACCGTGAAGAACACCTTGAATATTTCGTCGAGATTGGTGATGGTGTTGTCGAAGATAATTTGAACCACTTCGGCATGATGGGTGGTGCCCTCGCATACTTCTTTGTAGGTAGGATTTTTGGTGGTTCCGCCTGAGAAGCCTGACTCGACGGAGATTACCCCTTTGAGTTTTTCATACACGGCTTCCACACACCAATAGCAACCGCCTCCTAAGGTTATGGTGTCGTGCTGTTGCTCATTTACGGTTACCTCTTTCTTATCAGGCTCGAAATCGAGGGCGACGGAATTCATGCAATAGCGTTTGTGGGTGGGCGCAGGTCCATCATCAAAAAGATGACCAAGATGTCCGCCGCAACGACCACAAAGGACTTCGGTGCGGTTCATGCTATAGGAATTGTCGGGTTGATACTCTACACTGTTTTTGTGGAGGATTTCGAAGAAACTGGGCCAACCGCAGGTGCTGGCAAACTTGGCGTCGGAACGAAACAAGGGAAAGCCGCAGGCAGCACAATAGTAGGTGCCGATGCCTTCGAAGTTCCATAGTTTGCCTGCGAAAGCACGTTCGGTGTCTTTGTGGCGCGACACTTCGTAGAGTTCAGTGGGCAATATGCTTTTCCAAGTGGCATCGCTCAAGGTTAGTTTGGTGGTGTCGGTGTGGGAATAATATGGGTTGTTTGGTTTTTGGTTGCTTGTGTCCATGGGTGTTGTATTTGAGTTGTTGGTGGGCGTGCTTTGTCCGCAGGAAGATAAAATCATGGCGCAGCAAACAAAGCAAGCGATTATAATACTTTTCATAAGATTCATGATGTAGGCATTAGCATCAGGCATTAGGCTTGATGGTATAATAAACTCTAATGGGATTATATTATTTTGTGAGGTTACGCTTTAATTTTGACAGAAGGAAACGAGAGGAGGTTTGCAAAATGTCACTAAATGTAATTTCTTATACCATCCTAACTGAAATAATCCCATTTGAGCTTAAGCTACAATCATCGTTACACGAGCGACAATCATTGTTACATGAGCGACAATCATTGTTACATGAGCGATAATCATTGTTACACGTGCACTAATCATTGTTACACGTGCACTAATCATTGTTACACGTGTGATAATCATTGTTACACGTATGACAATCATTGTTACATGAGCGATAATCATTGTTACATAAGCTCCAATGGAAATAAAATCAGGATAAATCATCATTAATTGCTCTTTAACTATATAATATGTAGAAGAATAAAGAACAATAGAAGCATTAGAATAAAACTTAGCGACTACGGAATGTTGTCAAAACATTTGCCCTCACCTCTTTTAATTTGAAATTTATTTTTAGGCTCTGCCTATTTCTTACCAAGTTGTAGTACGGCTCATAGTCGTGCCCCTCCTATCCATCCAAATCTTATAAAAGTAAAATCCATTTAATGAATTATTATTTGTACTTTTGCTCTTGAAGTTTGATGCCGATGCGTTGAACTAAAAAATGAATGGTGTTTTTATGAATCTATTGATACGTATAGTTGTTGTCTGTTTTTTGGTGGTGGTTTCTGATGTGTATTTTTATCGGATGCTCAATAGGGTGTTCTGTGGAACGCTTAAACAAAGACGTTGGCTGAAAATCGGAATCGTGGGGCTGCTGTTGCTGTTCGTTGTGTTCGAGGCGGGGGTTGTGGTGGTGGTGGGTTATCCCGAAGACAACTATATCAAATATCGGCAGTTGTTTTTGTTGTTGGATGCGTTTATGTTGGTGTATTTGCCGAAGGCTTTGGTGGCTTTGGTGCTGATGGGAGTGGATGCGGGGTGGCTTTGCATCAAATTGGGCAAGGCGATGATGGGCAGGAAAAAGCTTCGGAGGCTTCCGAAAGGAGTTTTTGTGGGCGGTTTGGCACTGTATGTTGTGTTTTTGGGCATCACGGTGTATGGTTTTGTGTATGAGAAAACTGATGTGAAGTTGGAGAAAGTGGATGTGTGGTGCGACAAGCTGCCGCGCGGGTTTGATGGGTTCACCATAGTGCAAATATCGGATGTCCATTTGGGAAGTTTCACCCAAACGAACACCATCGCCCGCAGTGTTGAGATGATTAATGCCGCGAAGCCCGATATGTTTGTGTGCACGGGCGATATGATTAATGTGAGCGATGAAGAGATGGCACCTTACATCCCCCTGATGGCGGCGATACGCGCTCCTTATGGCAAATTCAGCATCTTGGGCAATCACGATATAGGCGATTATTTTACGTTGAAGAAGCCTAAGAATCAGGAGGCGATTACCAAGAATTTGATTGCGAATGAGCAAAAGATGGGTTGGGTTGTGCTGATTGACAGTGGCTGTTATATCCATAAAGCCGGCGATTCGATGGCGTTGATAGGCGTGAACAACTGCGGAAGTTTCCCTTTCAAACATTCGGGCGATGTGGGGAAAGCGATGCGGGGCGTGGGTGCTGCGGATTTTAAAGTCTTGTTGTCGCACGATCCTGATTTGTGGGAAAAGGAGATAGTGGGCAAGACCGACATAGCGCTTACCCTTTCGGGACACACCCATGCGATGCAGTTGGCTTTTATA
>CAIWVT010000306.1 GCA_903916135.1 uncultured bacterium | reverse complement strand
CTTCTGCCTTTACAGGTTCATGTTTTGGAATCTCAAAAGAAACTTCATCAACAACTTCTTGGACTTGTTCGGTTGATTTTTTTTGATGATAAATTTGCCAATAAAGCACCGACCTATCATTAATGTATGAAGCCGATCTTTTCAATTGATCATGAAATTGTATGTCGTTATGTTTGCTTAGGTAGGCAGCATAAATTAAATGTGCCGTTTGAAAATAGGGATATTGATTCAATAAATAGCTGATGTCTTCAGGCTTTAGGGCATCAATAGCCGAAGCTTGTTTCATGGATTGTATGAAATCTGCTCTATTCATCGTGCGTATTACCAGTTAACCGCAGTTTTATTAAAAATATCATCCACCAAATAGCCAATCAAATCATCAAGGATGGAAGATTCCACCGAAGCCAAGGATTGCGAACTGGGATAATCCACATAGCGTGAAAAACTGGTTTCGTAGTTCTGTTTTTCGTTAAGTTTGTTCACAAATCGTATGTTGATACTTACGGTCAAGCGATTCATAGCAGCGGTTTGGTTTCCTTGAATAGCTATAGGGGCTGTTGCGTAATTGGTTATTTCGCCTGAGATGTCAAAATCGCCTCCATTATTTACTTGATTCAAATTTGTCTGTGCATTAAACCTTTCGCGAAGGGCATCTGTCAACTGTTGGCTTAGGGTTGGTTTTACAAGCGATGCATTGTTTTTCAAATAATGCACAGAAATAGTCTTCACCTCCGGTGGAATGGAGGCACCGGTAAACGAATAATTTATCTTGCACGAAGAGATGCTTAAAATAATTATTCCGATGAAGATATTTAGCAGATGACGTTTCAAACGATTTTTTTTGCAAAAATAAAAAATTTGATTGAGAATGATAAGAATCCTTTAATCATTATCAAAATAAAGGCATTGATTTCTTATAATAGAATACATAATTGCATCCGAAATGAACATTGATGTTTTTCGTGTGATACGGTATTATAGCTGCAAGCACATTGTCGGTTGTGATAAAAATCTGGAAGGGTCCAAAGCGCACTGAAGAACCAAACCCAAAATTCAAGAAATCTCTGTTCATATAGGAATAGCTCACAACGAGGTCGAGAATATTGCCGAATCTGCAATTATAAGCGAGCGTGAATGCCGGATGAATTGTGCTTTTGTAAATGTCTCCGCGAAAGACAACAGAAACGCGATCTCTTTTTCCAATCTTATAGCAAGCACTTAAATAAATCTTCGGGTTCAATGTACTCGTGTATTTCTGATTCTTTTCATCAATCTTGAATATATTACTCAAAGAATCGGTAATTTTCTTGAACATATCCGTATAGTTTGTATTTCCATTTAGAAGTCCTTTTACATCAATACCTCTAAAGATAAAACTTGTATCTGCCGTTGAATACTTCCGAGTTCCTGTGTTCCAAAAGATATAGCCAAAATCCAATACGCTTCCTGCAACCGACCATTTGTCATCTATTTTATAATTAACGCCCAAGTCAATTCCAAATCCTGGATTACCAAAGTTTAGCAAATAATCAGAGATGCTGAATTTACCACCATTATTCCCATAAAGAGTTTCGGGAGCAGATGTATAGACAATCATATTCGAACTGGGAGTTAAATCAAAATAATCCTTATCAACCGCCAAAGAAGCTTTACTTCTGTAAGTCCAAACGTTTGACAAGCCAAACAACAATTTGGCTCTACCACCAACAGTCCATTTTTTATTAATCTCAGTGGTGTAACCAATAGCAATTTCATGATAGTGCATCATATCAACTCCAATACCATCAAAATTGGCTTCGGAGCCGATAAACTGTGAATTTCCGTTGGCTAACAAAAGCATATCACGAGGATAGCAGAAACGGAAATCAATTTTCTCGGTCAAGGACACATTGATATAATGTTTATGTTTGATTTTAAAACCAAAGGAAAATAATTCAATTTGTTGGTTTATGGCTAAGTAGTTTTTCTTTGATAAATTTTTGAAGAATTTGGCAGAATCAGGTCTGATAGAATCAACTGTTTTGTCATAATGCATCAGATTATCCCACCTGAAGCCGCTATTTGAGATGCTGGTATAATTTGATGATAAGATAGGAATAAACAACACCGGCATGCAGCCAATATGAAATTTAGTATCGGGCATCAAAGCAGGATTGTCATAATACGCTTGTGGCACGGAACCCAAATTATAAATCGTCATATCGTTTTGAGCCTTCACCATATCTGATACCATCAGAAATAGTAGGAAAGGTATAGTAAGAATAATAATTTTTTTCATGAACAAAAGTTTTCCTAATTAATACTGTACATTAAATTTTGCTCTGACAGCCAATCTAACTTCCAGTGCATAATCAGAATATATTTTCACAATTTGCGTTCCGTTTTGAGAGGTGGCAAGTCTGCCTCGAATAATAACTTTCTTTGTGTTTTTTAAAGCAGTAAGCCTTGATTTTTCGAAAACAATTTGAGTAAGCTTATGAACGCTTTCATAAACTCTATAATCAGGCGCACCACCAGACAAAGCTCCTGAAATGATTTGTTCGTCTTGTGGCAAAATGGAATCTATTACATGATTTGCATTATCCAAAAAGTACAATTGAGTGATGGCATCTATAGGAAAACCATTTTGTGTGTTGATTCTAAATTCAAGATACTCGGCTCTATCAATATCAGTTCCAAAATCAAATTTCGTGGTGTCTTCCAAAACAAAATCCCATGCTCTTCCGAATAGAGGCAGTTCCACCTGCATGTTCACATCAAAGTGACTGGCAGCAGTGGCAAAGTTTGAAGCGGGTGCTCCTGAAGGATTGGATAAACCGGAAATGTCGGTAGTAACCCATTGCGGGGCAATGGCAATCACATTCATAAAGTTGCTATTGGTTTTATCAAAATTATAGGTTGTCAATGCACTATCGCCAACACTAAGGGCAGGGTTGATATTTAATGGTATGGGGATTCCATTAACGGGTAATTGATAGGGAGCATTCCATCCGGCAGAGGCATTTACATTTGTTATATTAATTTCAATAGGTAAGCCAAAGGAGCTATTGATATATACATGAATTTTCGGGTCTTCTAATTCCATAGAACCGTGAATTTTGTTGGTAAAAAGACGCAATTGAATTGAATCTCCCGGAAAATTAAAGCTGAGTTGTTTGAAATCGCCATGAATTTCTTCAAATTTCAAGTTGGTAAAGGATTCTCCCATATTCACCGTGTAAGGAGAGTTATTGGCACCCCCTTGTCCATGAACTGTTACGGTGTAAACGATTGCTAATCTATTTTGGTTGCCCCCCGTGTTGTCAAAAACTATTGTATAACCAGAAAGGTCAATATGCTGAGTAGTGGTGGCACTTCCAAAAATATCAATGTTTTGGTTGAGAGGGATTCCTGCTTTTGTGGCAGAAGGAATTACAATGTTAATGGTTGCATTGTGCGTGAATCCGGCAATATTAATCATAAAATCAAAAGAACCACTCTTGAGAGTAACATTGTCAATGGTCATGTTATTCGGTGTGGTGAAAGAATAATATGTGGTGTTGGGAGGAGCCACCAAATCAACACCGAAAGGCAAGGTGCCAACCACATCAAACGTGTAGGTTGTGTTTAATGTTTGATTGGGGATTCCCAAAAGGTCTTCCGCATTTTTAGAATACACCTTTTTCCAATAAATAAGGTTCAAAAAATTAGTGGCATCTTCAACAACAAGATTGTTTTGGTCGTAATCATCCAACAAATCTCTTATGGTAAGACTGGAATAGACAGCAGGTGCTGCCACATCGGCTGACCATTCGCCGTTTTTTTCGAGTTTGTTCAGGTCGAACCTGTCTTTGTAACAGGAAGAAAGGCTTAGGACTACTAAAAGCAATAGAAGCGTTTTGGCATATTTATTTAACAATAGTGTTTTCATATTAATATTTTTTTCTTGATAGATATAACAAATATACGATAAATTCTGATTATAGGATGTTTTTATTTAATAAATTCATCGAAATAGTTTATTCAACAATATAATTAAGCAACTTCGAACTGTCTGAAATTAGCAGGCTTGGAGTCTTGTCGCCAAACAAAAAACTCATTTCGATTTCGGAGCTGCCCACCGTATAGTTAACGGCATCCGTGAAGCCCATATTGTTCAAAAATGCAAGCGATTTGCACGAATGTATCGGATAAATAATATAGAATTTATTTTTATTCAGTCGTATATACATCGGTTTTCCATTTGGCTCGCTTTTAATGGGCGTTTCAAATATTTTCTTCTTCATATTATTATAAACAAAAAACTTGCCTTGATCAAAAAAGATGAAATCAGGTTTCATATCATTATTGAAATCACCATAAACAAAATAATGATTCTCCGAAAAATGATTCAATTTAACCACATCCATATTGCCATTGGGGGCTATGAAAATCAGCTTCCCTTTTCGGTCGCTGGTGAGCAAATATTGTTTCTTTCCATCAACATAAATACTAAAACCGCTGTTCTTAGCTTTTATAAACGGAATCTTAATTTTAAGCGTTTCGTTGCCTTTTCTATCTAAAAAATACACCTTGCCGTTCTTGTCGGTAGCAGTCAAGAGTTCTTTCTTTCCCAGTTTCAAATATTCAACGGGAGTGAAAAGCACTGCTTGTGTAGAAAAATCTTTCCATCCCGTGGTCGGCTTCCCGTTCACCGAATAGTTGTATATCTTTTGGTTCTTACACGGAATAATAATTCGGTAGTTTTGATTCTTGTCATAATCAATCACACTCATGCCGGTGCTTGCCTCAAAAGGTAATTTAAACGGACTGAAATCGGACTTTGAACCATCCATATTGATGATAAAAATCTGGTCTATGGTATTGAAAACCAAATAACTTTTTTTGGTTTTAAGTGTAACTACAAAAACTTTACTCATCGGCAGTACGCCAATATGTTTGCGCCACAACATTCCGCCGTTTTTATTCAGCAGATACATAGTTCCGTTCACGTCAAACAAAGCGATTTTCTTAGAACTATCGGTTGGATCGCACACAACACTTGCCTGGTGGAACAGATTTGTATCGGCAGTGAATTCCCAAATAGCCGGATTTTCTTCAATGTAAGCGGCATTGTGTTTTAGGTATCCATTCAAATAATATTTGTTTCCATCATTGGAAAATTGAAAGGCAACGGCTTGAAAGTTTTTCAGCGTACTTTCGTTCTTCTCAAAATCTTTTCTCAAAATCGGATTTAATAATGACAACACTAAGTCATAACTTTTGCGGATGTTGGCATAAAAACAAAAATTGGCTTTCTCCGACACATTATCGGCAAAACTTTTATAGTTTTCGTTCTTTTCGAGGGTTTTGCCCGACAGGTATCCCGAAATAAAAAGATTTAAGGAGAGGGGCGATTCTCCAAAGACCACATAATCGTTGATGATGGTATATGAAGCAGTGTCGAGGGCTTGGAATGTGCTCCCAAAAAAGTTGCGCAAAAAACAATCCACGTTAAGTTTCTTAATTGCAAATGTGTCTGGTTGCGAAGAAAAGTTTCCTTTCACAGCAACGGATATAGGTTTGAGGATGTTTTGAAACTCAGCAATATCTTTGGCTTTGAAGATGGCATAATTTCTATAGGGATTCTCTGTATTCAAATTTTCGGTAATCACAAAAGCAAATTCATTGCCGATTTGGTTTAAAAAATCTTCTGCAAAATGCTCTTGATACGTCGTGTCATAAAAGGCACATAAATTTCGAAACGATCTTTTATGCATGCTTGTTTTCAAATAATCGGTGTAATCCTCCACATATTTTCTTGTATTGCTCATGCCCCAGAAAAAAAACGCTGCCGTATTGCACGGACAGATTTTTGTGAGTGCTATTTCTTGTGGAGATTGATGGTTATAGACTTTGTTTAACAATTGATTCGTATCGGTTGATAGTGCGTACCCGTTTAAAAGCAATTCTTCATTTTTCACAGTGGCATCCAAACTTGCCATTTCGGCAAGCATGGACATTGATTTCAAATCGCTCAATTTGTTTTGCGCTGCGAAGGGTTCGAGCAAATTGTCGAAATACGGCATATTGATAAAAATATTTGCATCCACGTTTTTTCCCGACATGGAGTTGAGTTTGGAAAAGGTTTTCACATCTTCAATGTTGATGTCGGTTATCAAGGCACTTAATGAAGTCTCCACAACGCTGGGAGTTTCGGCAGCGATAAAGATGCCTTGATACACCGTGTAAGCAAACAGCGTTTTGATGCCCGAACGGATTTCATAAATCTCGTAATCTAAAAACCGGCGAACCACAAAACTATTACCGGAAGCCAAATGCGTTTCCATGAAGGTGCTCACCGTGGTTTCGTCGTGAGGTCCGAGAAGGTTGATGGCAAACAAATATTTGTAGTTGCCTCGGTCGGGCACCCAAGCGATGTATAAAGGATTTTTCGACAATAAGGCACTGATGGTATTGTCTATTGATGTCAGCGAATCGGCACGCAGCAGCTTCGGGCGGAATTTATTGATGACTTCTAAGCATTGCAACTCTTTCCAAATCTGATTTTTTTCGTCAATGTGTTTCCATAGTTCTTTAAGATTATTTATTTTTAGCATACAAACGCTGCTTTCGGGAATCGCTTTGATGGCGGGGGTTATGGGGTCTTTCAAACGTTTGATATAGCCATAACCCAACACACATAATCCACCGAAACCCACCACGATGAGCGATATGATTATGTATTTTTTAAGATGGATTGCTTGCCGTTCGGTTTTCATGAAATAATTTGACGGCATAAAATTACTATATTTTGAGATACGAAATCTTTTTTAAGAAAATTTAACCTTTAAAAAGAGATTTCAGCACATAGAAACATAGGCACATAGAATGTATGCTAATAACTGTGGGCGAAGTATTTCCAGCAGATAACTCAGATTTGAATGATATAATTATACAATTATTTAATG
>CAIWVT010000305.1 GCA_903916135.1 uncultured bacterium | reverse complement strand
GGCACTGCCCATATTGCCATAGCCAATGATGCCGACGGTCTTCCCCGAAAGTTCTATGCCGCGGTTTTCTTCGCGATTCCAAATACCTTTTCTCACCTGTTGGTCTGCAGTGTGGAGTTTATGCATGAGGTTGAGCAACATGCCAAGCGTGTGTTCGGCTACGGCTTGTCGGTTTCCTTCGGGCGAATTAAAACATTGTATATTTTTCTGCTGAAGATATTCAACATCTATGCTCTCCATGCCTGCACCCACACGCGCCACAAATTTCAGACGCGGTGCTATGTCAATGATTTTCCTATCAATCACAAAGCGGCTGTTGATGACAATACCCTCATAGTCTGCAATGATATCTTCAAGTTCCGTAGCATCTTTCAAGATATGCAGCTCGCACTGATGTTGTGCTTTTTGCAATTCATGGAAAAGATACTCGTGAGTTTTTGTGGCAATAAGGATTTTCATATATTATAATAATGATACAAAAGTAAGAAAAATTTGATTGCCACATACACCTATCATAAATAGAAATGAAAATATTGCCGCTTTCTTCGTATCTTTGCATTCTATGATGAAACAGGCGACGAACACAGATTGGCTTCCGATAAGCAAGGAAGAATTAGAAAAAAGAGGATGGGACTATGTGGATGTCATCATCGTGAGCGGCGATGCTTATGTGGATCATCCAAGTTTTGGACATGCGATGATAGCGCGATTGATAGAGCATGAGGGTTTTCGCGTAGCCATTTTGCCGCAGCCCAATTGGCGTGATGATTTGCGCGACTTCAAAAAGTTGGGCAAACCGCGTTTGTTTTTTGGCATCAGCGCGGGCTGCATGGATTCGATGGTGAATCACTACACGGCTTTCAAACGTTTGCGTTCCACGGATGCTTACACGCCCAACAACGTGGCGGGTTTTCGTCCCGATTATGCCACAGTGGTCTATAGTAAAATACTCAAGCAATTGTTTCCCGATGTGCCCGTACTTATTGGCGGAGTGGAAGCTTCCCTGCGGCGATTTACGCATTACGACTATTGGTCGGACACTTTGAAGCCTTCCATTTTGGAAGATTCGGGCGCCGATTTGCTGATTTACGGTTCGGGTATCGTGCCCCTCAAAGCCTTGTTGAAACATCTGAAAGCAGGCGGCACCATGCAGAACGCGCATCACATCTCGCAAATAGCCTATCTCACAGATAAGCATCCCCATCTCGAAAAAGAAAGCTTCTTGCCTCTGCCTTCTCATGAAGAATGTCTGAAAAGCAAACATCGCTTTGCGGAATCCTTTAAAATTATAGAAATAGAATCCAACAAACTCAAATCAAAGACGCTTGTGCAGCCCATTGGGCAGAGACATTTGGTGGTGAATCCCCCCTACCCGCCCATGAGCGCCGACGAATTGAATGCGGGCTACGATTTGCCCTACACCCGCATGCCCCATCCGCGTTATACCAAACGGGGCAGCATTGCCGCTTATGAGATGATACGCCATTCGGTCAACACCCATGTGGGATGCTTTGGCGGCTGCAGTTTTTGTTCCATCAATATGCATCAGGGCAAGTTTGTCTCGAGCAGGTCGGAGGCTTCTATCCAAAAAGAGGTGGAAGCCGTGGTGGCTATGCCCGATTTCAAAGGCTATTTGAGCGACTTGGGCGGTCCGTCGGCGAATATGTATCGGATGCAGGGCACGAAACTGCATCTGTGTGAAGCCTGTGCCCGCTTTTCGTGTATCTATCCGCGCAAATGCAACAACCTCAACGATAATCACAAGCCTTTGATAGATTTATATCGCAAGATGAGCGCCTTGGCGGGCATCAAAAAGGTGTTTATCGGAAGCGGTTTGCGCTATGATATGTTTATCGGAAAAAAAACCGAAGACGACCAAAAGAATCATTACACGGAATACTTCCGCGAGGTGGTCAAGCATCATGTGTCGGGGCGGTTGAAGGTGGCGCCCGAACACACGTCGGATAAGGTGTTAGCCGTGATGCGCAAACCCTCCTTCGAGGTGTATAAACAACTGCGCGAACAGTTTTATGCCATCTCCGACAAAGCGGGACTGAAACAGCAGTTGATTCCCTACTTCATTTCGAGCCATCCGGGCTGCACCATCGCCGACATGGCTGATTGCGCCCTCGAAACCAAGAAAACAGGCATGCAACTCGAACAGGTGCAAGACCTAACGCCCACACCCATGACGCTTGCCTCGGTGATGTATTACACAGGCATTGACCCCTACACCCAACAAAAACTCTTCGTGGCGCGACATATAGAAGAAAAACGCCATCAGAAACTTTTGTTCTTTTGGTATATGCCCGAAAACAAACAAGAAATCATCCGCATCCTGAAACTCAACAAACAGACGTATTTTGTTCCGAAATTGTTTGGAGGGAAGTGATTTTTGATTTGAGATTTTTGATTTGAGATTTTAAGCCTCTGTGTAGCTCTTTTGCTCTGTGTAGCTCTGTGTAACTTTAAAACCACGGAGACACTAAGAGCACTAAGTTACACTAAGAAATCTTAACAATAGAACAATTCAACAATAGAACGATTTGTATAAAGGACTGACTATTAATATATTCATACAATATCAATTGTATAAAAACTACTACAATTCCATTCTTCCCCGTTTGCAACCTGAATGGCTCCAAATGCAACCTGAATTGCCCCGTTTGCAACCTGAATTGCCCCGTTTGCAACCTGAATTACTCCAAATGCAACCTGAATTACTCCAAATGCAACTTGAATTGCTCCGTTTGCAACCTGAATTGCTCCGTTTGCAATGTGAATGGCTCTGTTTGCAACCTGAATTCCTCCGTTTGCAATATGAATGGCTCCGTTTCTAATATGAAAATCGGAAGAATGAAATCGGAGCAATTTATTACTAATATTCTAAGATTAGAGAACCTGTTATAAAGAGCCAAAATCAAGTTCCATCAAACTCAATCACAGAAAGTTTCATCCTAATAATCTAAAAAAATACTCGGTTCCAATCGCGAGTTTTTTCTAAGAAAGGAATTTTCGATCCATTTTCTTTATAGTTTTTCATAGCTTGCGCATAGAACTTTTGTGCCTCTTTCAGAAACAATAATCTGGATTGAGCATTGATTTTAACCCCATCAAGTCCATCATAAAACTCTTCACCGTTGTCACCAAGCAACAATTGGCAAGTGCAATCTAACAATAGCAGAAAAAGTACGTGTTGTCTATTATTTAGAATGGTTTCTTCCTTTGCCAGTTTCATCATTCGGTGTTTAAGCGTAACAAACTGATTAATACCTACAATTTCATTAAGCGCAGACTGATTGCGAATATGGTCAAAATTTGGATTCGTAAAAAGTAATTGCTCCATAATATTTACCATGGTAACCCCAAGTAATTCAATTAGTCCAGATTTGGTAATATTGAGTGCAGGAGCATACATATTTTTCGATTCAGTCAAAAATTCTTCTTTGGCTGTTTCACCTTCCAGAAACACATTGCTTATCCCCTCAACGACATCCCATCCAATGTCGATCAGACTCATATTTAATTTATTTGTTCTATTGTTATTTGACAATTCTACCTGATTTTTCATCAAGAAAAGTGCACGACCAACAAGCGGATACATCATTTCTGGTGTAAATATTTCTTTGAGACTACACGAAAGCCTAAACGATGACACTAAAAATAAATTAAAAATGCCTTCGGTTACCATGTTAGTGTATAGATGAAAAATGATACCGCCTTTTTTGCCAAATTCTACATCGTACGAAATACCAAAATCCACTCCTTCTATTTCTTCTTGAAAATGAGCTTGTTTTTCCCATTCAAGCCAAAGCTCGCAGAAGTCAAATTCTTTGGCTTTTGTATAAAGAATATGGTTTTTATGTAGTTTCTGAATAATATTACCGGCAACCTGAATATCTTTGTTGTTCTGATTAAACTTGTTCATCATGGGGTTGTATTCATTCACAATGTAATCATCAATTGATTCCTCTAAAGGATTGTATATCTCGAGTTCGCCTTCTTGGATTTCCGAAAAGATGGATTTCTCATCTCTAAAAGAAGCTATATCTATGCAAAATTCATGTATCTTTTGGTAATCTTTGTACAGTACCTTAGAAATACTATTTTCTATTTCAATTGTCTGCTCTTCTATTTTAGCAAATTTATCACGCATATCACCCATAACTTCCACACCCTGGCTTAAAGGTTTTAATCGAGCGTCAAATTTAAAATACAACGTATTGTAATCAACGGCAACTTGAATCAGGTTGTCAACACCGTTTTTGTAAGTTTTATAATTAATCTGCTTGGGCAATAATTGATTGCATAACACGGGAAGTTCGTGCATTTTTTTATCTAATACTTCAAAATCTTTCAGTACATCAAGAAACTCTATATGATGTTTATCGAAATACTCTTGCAATAACTTCCGAATGTTCCCAAGTTCATACTGCTTGTTATGCAATTCGACCAACATTTCGACTAAGCGATTGTCTTTATCGGTCATGGGTTTGCTGTCATCTATCATCAGGGTGATAGTGCGCAAAGGTGTTGAAATTTCTTTAGGGATAAGCATAAGAAATGTATTTTATATTTGGTTAGTGAATTTAATCTTCATTGATGAGTTAGTATTGTTTATTCATTAAAAAAATACTCGGTTCCAATCGCGAGTTTTTTTCAGGAAAGGAGCCTCTATGTTATTTTTTTCAAGGAACTCTATGGCATCTTTATAGTGCTTTTGTGCCTCTTTTAAAAATAAAATACGATTCTCGGGAGTGATGTTTGATTTCAAGAGATCTTCATAAAAATCTTCTGCATGGTCGCCTACCAACAGTTGGCAGGTGGCATCCACCAATGAAAAGAAAAGAAAAAAGTACTTTAGATTCAGTATCACTTCTTTCTCATGCATCTTCCAAAATAAGTTCCTCATGGTTTGGAAATGACAATCGGAGAAGATGTTTTTAACAGCATGTCGGTTGAAGCGGTTATCGAAATTTTTGTTAGAGTATAATAATTGGGTGAATACATTAATAACAACAATAGACAGTAAACTAAAAAATCCCGGCGTCTTGATAGATAAAATGGGTTGATGCAAGTCGTCATCATGGGCAATTTTAGTTCCCGCTTTTTCGTCTCCTTCAAGAAACGTTTTCGTAAGGTTTTCTACAACATGAGCAGAAATTTCGATAGCGTCCATATCAATTTTATGTTCTCCTTTTTCATGACGTTCGGTCATATCGTTTCTCATATAAATAAGTCCATTCCATATAAGCGGCTCCATAATATTTGCGGTAAAAAGCTCCTCTAAGCTACACTTGATTCTATATGATTTCCTTAATGCAGAATTTAGCACATCAGGAATCACCATTTCTGTGTCCAAATGCAGAATGATTCCTCCATTTTTTCCAAATTCGATATCGTAGGAAACTCCATAATACACGACCTCCAAAGTAGGCTCAATTGTTTTATCAACATACAATTCAAAAAATATCTCGTATGAATCAAATTCTTTTGCTTTGGTATAAAAAGTATAAGTTGTATGAACTTCAGTAATGATCTTAGAAAGCATAGGTAGTTCAGGAAACCCCTTGTTAAAACTTTCAGCCCAAGGATTGAATTCATGATTCACATAATTATCATATAGACTTAATGCTTCCTTTTTTTCGGATTCAATTGTTTCAGTAATCTCGAAAACCAAACTCGTTTCTTTCAAGAAAGAATCCAAATTGACAGCATATTCATTAGTATTTATAAAGAAATCCTGTTTCACAGTAAGCAATAGCTCAAAACTGCTATTTGCTGTCATTATTTTCTGCTCACTTATATCACGTAAATCCCAAATCTTTAACAAATCCCTTTTCATTTCAAAAAAACTATCTCCAAAGGCACGGCTTTTTTCATTGAACTGCTTTATAGCTTCATAAAATATATCGTACTCTTTTAAGAAAGTAGAAAAGTCATCTTTTTTATCTAATAACTTTTTTGTGTTTATTGAAAGTTCATTCAAAAGAACTAATACGTGTTCATATTCTTTATAGGTTTCCGTTGAGGTTTTTGAATAGGGTATAAATTTCTCGAGCATATCTTTGACATGAACTCTAAGGTCAAATTCCACATTATGATATTCGACAAGCACTTCAATTAAGCGATTATCTTTTTTGGTTATAGGTTTGCTGTCATCTACCATCAGGGTGATAGTGCGCAAAGGTGTGGAAATTTCTTTAGGAATAAGCATTAGAAAGGAGTTTAAAATTGATGATTGGTTTTACTTCTGTTATAAAAATGTTCGTATCAAAGAATAAAAGAACAAAGGTAGAATTTATTTTAAAAACACAACACATCCGTCACGAAATTATCATGAAATTGTTTGAATCATTACAAAAGTAGGGACAGATACCCACCTGCCCCTACCCTAACAATTCAACAATTCAACAATAGAACCACCCTACCCTATCACCACCAATATATCGCCTTCCATCACATTGTCGCCTTTCGCCACCTTCACCTCGGTCACTCTGCCTTCCTTGTCCGAATCTATATTGTTTTCCATTTTCATGGCTTCGAGCACAGCAATTTTTTGTCCGATAGAAACCATGTCGCCGGGTTTCACCAATATGTTCAGCACCTTGCCGGGCAAAGGTGATTTGATGACGCCTGTCCCCTTGGGTGCGCCGGGCGAAGACGTTTTGGCAACCTGAGGCGAACCATCCGTGTTGGGCACTGCCACCGAACGTAATAGTTTTGGGGTTTTAGTGGTGTGTAATGATTTTTCCACTTCCACTTTATATACGGTGCCATTCACAATAACGTCGGCAACGTTGTCATCAACATTGGTTACATCCACCTCATATTGATTATTTGCTATTTGAAATTTATATTTACTCATATACTATAGGTATTAAATGTGATTAATTTATTTGAATCTTTGACGCGGAATGTGCATAGGCGTTTGGCGTATGCCGTATATCTTGGAACTCCAAGGAGAATACGGACGCATCACCTTTTGCATAGTCAACACGGTTTTTTCGAAGTCGTGAATCTCGCGCATGTGCAAATCTATTGCCATGGCAATGACGGCAGCCACTTCGTCGAGGTTGATTCCCTGAACGACTTCTTCAACTATAGGTTGCTCAACTTTTTTCTTTTTAAAAACGGTCATAAGGCTATGAATTTAAAGTGGAAGGTTGGAATGTTTCTTAGGCGGATTGGTGTCCTTTTTGGTCGCCAACATCTGTATGGCTTTGATGATTCTGAAACGGGTGTTGCGCGGTTCAATCACGTCGTCAATGTAGCCATATTTGGCAGCCTGATAGGGATTGGCAAACTTATCTTTATACTCTTTTTCTTTCTCGGCAATAAAAGCTGCTTTCAGAGTTTCGTCTGTCATTTCTTTCAAATCTTTTTGATACAATACTTCAATGGCGCCTTTAGGTCCCATCACGGCAATCTCGGCAGAGGGCCAAGCATAATTGATGTCGCCGCGCAGTTGTTTCGAACTCATCACATCGTGTGCACCGCCGTAGGATTTGCGCAGCGTAACCGTCACCTTAGGCACGGTGGCTTCGCCATAAGCATACAGCAATTTAGCACCATGGATGATGATACCGCCATACTCCTGAGTGGTTCCCGGCAAGAAACCCGGCACATCCACCAAGGTGACCAAAGGAATGTTGAAAGCATCGCAGAAGCGTACAAAACGTGCTGCCTTGCGGGAGGCGTTGATATCCAAAACGCCTGCCAAATAGTTGGGCTGATTCGCCACAATGCCCACGGGCATACCGTTGAAACGGGCATAGCCAATAACAATGTTAGGAGCAAAATGACGCTGCACTTCAAAAAACTCATTGTAGTCAACGATGGAATGTATCACATCTTTCACATCGTAGGGTTTATTGGGATTTTCGGGTACAATTTCATTGAGAAAATCTTCCAACCGATCAATGGGGTCATCGCAAGGAGCCAAGGGGGGATCTTCAAGGTTGTTTTGAGGCAGATAACTCAATAGTTTTCGGATGAGCAAGATGCCTTCCTGTTCGTCTTCAGCCACGAAATGGTTCACACCCGATTTTGTTCCGTGCACCATAGCGCCGCCGAGTTCTTCATCCGTAACGATTTCACCCGTAACAGTCTTCACCACCTTGGGACCGGTGACAAACATATAACTATTCTTCTTCGTCATCATAATAAAGTCCGTGAGCGCAGGCGAATAAACAGCACCCCCTGCACAAGGACCGAATATAGCCGAGATTTGAGGAATAACACCCGATGCCATAATGTTGCGTTGAAAGATTTCGGCATAACCCGCCAAACTCGTAACGCCTTCTTGTATGCGGGCGCCACCGCTATCGTTGATTCCGATTAGGGGCGCACCCACTTTCATTGCCATATCCATCACTTTGCAAATCTTTTGTGCAAAAGTTTCGGAGAGCGAACCTCCGAATACGGTGAAATCTTGTGAGAAAACATACACCAAGCGACCGTCAATCGTACCAAAACCGGTAACAACACCGTCGGACATGTAAGTCTCTTTCTCGAGGTTAAAATTATTACAGCGATGCGTCACAAACATGTCGAATTCTTCGAAGCTTCCTTCGTCAAGGAGCAAATCAATGCGTTCGCGGGCTGTTAGTTTTCCTTTTTTGTGTTGGGAGTCAATACGTTTTTGACCGCCACCCAATTTTGCAAGCTCTCGTTTGTCGAGAAGTTCTTTAATTTTATCTTGTATTGCCATTTGTTAGATGATTTTGTAAATAATGAAATGATTTATATGAAATAGTGATACACGATTCCATACGTTTGAAAATTCTTTTTCTTAATGATATTTTTATTTGCTTTTATCCTCGCACAACTCTGTTAGAACTCCTTGTGTAGATTTAGGATGAAGAAAACCAATGTGTAAGCCTTCAGCTCCCTTTCGGGGAATCTTATCAATTAGTTGTACGCCTTTGGTCTCCACTTCGGTCAAAGCTTCTTCAAGATTTTGAGTAGCGAAAGCGATATGATGAATACCTTCGCCTTTTTTCTCGAGGAACTTTCCGATGGGACCTTCGGGGTCGGTTGACTCTAATAATTCGATTTTTGTTTGTCCAACCAAAAAGAACGCCGTTTTTACTTTCTGATCGGGAATTTCTTCAATGGCATAGCAGGAGAAGCCAAGGATGCTTTCGTAGTACAAAATACTATCTTGTAGATTTTTAACTGCGATTCCGATGTGTTCGATGTGTGATATTTTCATGGTTTAATTTTTTTGACAAAAGTATCATTGATTTTGATTCAAAAGCAAAAAAAAGTGAATTATTTTTAATAAAAAATAATTTC
>CAIWVT010000304.1 GCA_903916135.1 uncultured bacterium | reverse complement strand
GTGCACACGTTTTGCGAGCTTTTTTCATATTCCCTTGCATTAATTTGTGCAAATATAGCTATAAATAGCTTAATACCAATAGGAAAAATGTTTTTCAGCAGACCCTAATTAATAATAAGCTGAATTCAACTCACAAATGCAACTTTTTGGTTTGACAAATTTAATAAAAAATATTCATTTGGTGTTAAAAACATTAATTTTTTTCTTGGACGATTATTTAATATGTCTTGGACAATCTCAACATCCTTATCTGTAATGCTTTCAAAGGATGATCCTTTTGGAAAATACTGTCGAATCAGTCCATTCGTGTTTTCATTTGCTCCGCGCTCCCATGAATGATATGGCTGTGCGAAGAAAAAATCAATATTTAAGCCATGACTTATTGTTTTGTGTTCTGCAAATTCTTTCCCATTGTCACCAGTGATGGTATGTATTAGACACATATAAGGATGCAAAATTTCAATTGCTTTTTGTGCCAATTCCTCAGCATTTTTCCCTTTTAATTTTGCTATCCAAACCTTGCTGCTTACTCTATCATTTATGGTCAATATAGCACCCTTGTGATTCTGTCCTGTTATAGTATCTATCTCTAAATCGCCGATTCTAGTTTTATCTTCAACAATTGCTGGTCTTTTTTCAATTCCAACTCTGTCTTTGATTATACCTCTAGTATCTTTAGCATTACCTCGTTTTCGATATTTCCTTCCTTTGCGTCTTAAATGAGTGTAAAGGTTCCCACCATTTTTTTTGTCTTGCCAAATGTACTGATAAATGCGTTCAATACTAACGCAAAAAACTCCTTTTATCTTTGCCTTTCCCACAATCTGTTCAGGACTATAATCTTTGCATAAGAATTCATCAACCAACTGCTTGACATCTTCAGTAAAAAAAGAATGTTTGCGTTTATCTCTTTGTCTCTTATTATGTTTTCGCTGTGCTAAATCACCATGATAACTACCGCTACGTTTATCGCAGTTTCGCTTCAATTCACGACATATTACAGACTTGTCTTTTCCAATGGTATCTGCGATTTCTTTTTGATTATAATTTTGTTGTATCATTACAGAAATTGTGTACCTTTGCTCTACGGTTAAATGTTTCATTTTGCAACTTTTTTTGACGAGGACGGCGTAAGATAAACAAAATCCATCAGGACAAAGGGAAAGATTTTTTCTTTCTCTTTTGTCTTGAAAAATGTTTATTCTAAAGTCCTCATAAAAAGTTGCATTTATTACTTGAATTTAGGTAATAAAAAAATAGGAGATTAAAAAAATGAACGAATTTTTTCTAACAATCGCATTTATAGTAATATTAAGTGGTTCAATTTTAGCTCAAAATTATCTAAATTTCTTTGGAAAAAAAATATTTGCCATCAGTGCAAAAATCTGCTGTTTTTTACATAAATATTTCTCAGCTCATATAAATTAAGCAGATGACAGGAGTTACAATTCGGGGAAAAGTCGTCAGCTTGAGATATTTGATAAGCCAGATAAAGCATAATACAAAGCCAATGACAAAGATACAGACAAGTAAAGCGGTAAAGACAGAAAATAATCAATCTTACTCTAAATCGAAAAAACTCCATTAGTACAACTCTAATGGAGTTTTTTTATAAAACCCGTCCAGCGTTAAGCTCTTCCTCCGTCGGAAATATCAATAAAGGCTTTGCCATTTAATAAGATTTTCTACACTGCATTACAAAGAACAAAAGGCTTGCAATACATTGAGGCAAGCCTTTTTCAATTTACAAAACCTTAGTAGAAATGAATGACATAGGACCGTCATGACCTTATTACCTTATTCAATTCTATCAAAAAAAACGTTGATAGTG
>CAIWVT010000303.1 GCA_903916135.1 uncultured bacterium | reverse complement strand
ATAGTACAATTTTCCTGTCCCGACATTCACCTGTCGGGGTTGGACTATTACAGATACCGTATCGGTATAACTTGTGAATAATTTGCAGCATTTTATCAAAAACATACTTTTCGAAGCAGGCTAATGTTTCAATTTTTAACTCAAAAATCTCAAATCATAAATTTCGCATTTGATGTTAGTTTGCTTGCCCTTCAACAGGTTTATGAATGATATAATAGCAAAACATGCAAGTAGCTTGCAGATTGATGTGGCGGCTAAGCTTTTCTTTAGTTTCTGCAGCAACGTATGGTTCAATGATTTCTGCCCGTTCAAAATAGTTCACCAAATTTTCGGCAGAGGTAATGCCTAAATGAAACTTCATACCCGTATTGGGGGGTGATTGATTCCGTAATTGAGTTAAATATAAACTAGTATCAATAGCTTGTTGCATAGGGGAGGCATGTTCCAAAATTTTTTCTTTTGCTAAAGCTATAATTTCAGCCTGATTTTCTGATGTGAATGGCATCTGAAAAAGTTGTTGAGACAATGCGTCAAAATGTGTAGTAAACTCATTCACTGAAGGCTTCAAATCTTGCTGCGTATGTTTCACTTGATTGAACTTCATGCTATTGAGCAACGGAAAATCCCACAAAGGAATTTTAATAAAATCGCAAGGAGCATCATTCGCCATATTTATATCCACATATTCGAAGAGCTGCTCCACAACACTATCAAATGACAAAATGAATTCGTTTTCCTTAATACCAGTGATAAGCGTAGGAATATATTCGTCTTCCTTGTTTTTTCCCATATCTCCTAAAGGAAATGCCAAATACCACGATTCATCATCTGCAAATCCAACTAATTCAAACAATTTGAATTCTGTCAATCTTAATATAAAATATTCCTTTAATTGTTTTCTCAACATATTCATGATGGACCTATACTTGCCAATGAGTCGTAAAGAATGTATATCTTTTGCCCTTTTCCGAATTAATTTTTGAACATTATCATGAGAATTTCTGACAACTTCTACTTGTTTTAAAAATTCAGGCTGGTTTTGATAAAAATGAAATACCTCATCAATAATTATTATGTCGGGCATTTTCTCAAGGTCAATGTAGGCGATAATTTCGCAAGACGTTCCTGATGCTAAAAGGAAAACTTCTGAAAGTAAGGTGTTAGGATACATACAAGCTACATCATGGTAAAAATCAATACGAGAAGGTTTCTTATTTAAGTTAGCTATTTTCATAATATTACAGATTTTGTTGAATTAATAGTGAATGATATGTTTCTTTTTTATACTGCAAATTTGAGCCCACTCCGAAAAGACAAAAGGGACAAAACTGTTTAATTTTTTTTGAAAAAAAAATTAAATAATCTGTGAATCTGTGGCATTTAATCAAAAGCATACTTTTCGGAGCGGGCTCAAATTTACATCCTTTTTTCTTACAATTCACCTTTGGCAAGATTTTTATTAAGTCAAAAAATAAAAAAACATAATATCAACAATGCTCTATCTCCTTTCAGAAAATTTATTGAACATTATAACTTGGTTTCTGAATTGTGATATACGTAAAAAAACACGTTGCTTGCAAATTGATATAACGTCGAAGCTGCTCTTTTATCTCCGAAGCAACATAAGCTTCAATCATTTCTGTTTTTTCATAATAGTTCACCAAATTTTCAGCAGAGGTGATGCCTAAATGAAATTTCATTCCCGTATTTGGTGGCGATTGATTCCGAAATTGAGTTAAATACAAACTAGTATCAATAGCTTGCTGAACAGGCAAGGCTTGTGCCATAATCTTTTCTTTAGCTAAACCGATAATTTCAGCCTGATTTTCTAAGGTAAAGGGCATCTTAAAAAGTTGTTCCGACAATTCATCAAAATGCTTAGTAAACTCTTGCAATGATGCCTTCAAATCTTGCTGCGAATACTTCATTTGATTAAACTTGATGCCTTCTATCAAAGGCAAATCCCATAACGGAATCTTGATAAAATCGAATGAAGTGCTTCCTGTAGCATCAATATCAACATGTGTAAAAAGCCGCTCTACTATACCATCAAACTCCATGACATATTCATTCTCAATGATAGTCTCGGTCAGTGCCGGAATATAAACATCTTCTTGATTTTTTTTTATATTCAGTAAAGGAAACTTAATTATCCAACAATCTTCTTTTTCATAACCAATTAATTCTGTAATTTTGAAGGTTGAAAGCCTTCGTTCATAATGCTCTTTCAAAGTACCGCGCAATTTAGCTACAAATCCTTTTTGTACACCTATTAAGTGTAAGGTATTTTTATCTTTAAATTTTTGACGTTTTATTTTATCAACCTGTTTTTGTTTAACTTTCACATCTTCAAAAAAAGCCTTCAACCCTTCATCCTCTCCGAAGTGATAAATACACTCTCCAATAATTAAAATGTCTTTTAATTTATCAAAATTATTATAAAGGAGAATGTCAAAGGAGATGCTCGACACAAGAAGCAACTTCTCCGAAAGCAAGGTATAAGGATACAAGCAGAGTGCTTCATCATAAAAGTTTATCCGCGAAGGCAATTTGTTATAGTCAGCGATCTTCATGGCACATAATTAAGTAGGTTAATTTCTATTGTTGGCTTTTTTTGATTCTATCTGCAAATTTACACCCTTTTTTCATACCAAATACCTTTATCCCAAAATATTAAAATAATCCCTTGCTACTATCCACCTTCAACTTCCGATTTCGTACCAGTTACATACGAAAACACACAAGTAGCGTCCAAATTCATCGTCCGTTTCAGTCTATCTTTTATCTCTGAGGCAACATACGGCTCTATCATTTTGGTTTGCTGATAATAATCCACAAGCGTTTCGGCAGAGGTGATGCCCAAGTTGAAAGTCATGTCGCCATCGCCTTGCTTTTTATTGCGCAATTGTGAAATATAGAGACTAGTATCTATGGCGTGTTGTACAGGCTCTTTTAAAGATATAATTTTATCTCGAAGCGTAGTACTAATTTTCTCAAAATTTTCAATCGTAAAAGATAATTCACACAAAGCAGTTAGACATTCTTTCAATTGCATGTGGAATAGTGACAAACCTGACTTTATGTCCTCTCGTGTATATTTTAGCTGCAAGAACATCATCTTTGACACAATTGGAAATTTCCAAAGGGGAAGTTTTATAAAATCGAATGTATCACCATTTAATTGATTAATATCTACATGTTTATATAGCTTCTCTATATATTCACTTGTGGCTAAAATATATTTTTGACGTATAATCATTTGGACGATTGATGGAATAAAAAAATTTTCATTATTGTCAAAAGTAATATTAAATGGCAACCATAGATCCCAGATATCTTCTTCATCAAATTTAATTATCTCTGTCAATTTAGAGCTTATTAAGCTCATTTCTAAATAAGTTTTCAACATTTTGCGACAATCCATCATTACTGATCTACATGAATTGATAAATCTTAATTCTTCTCTACTCTTATTTTTCTTTGCTTTCAGCTTGCGTGCTTCTTTCATGAGAATCTTATGATCTGCAATATCTTGAGCAAAAGTTGGGTTCTCCTTACGAAAAAAAAGCAATTGATTTAAAACAGCATCATCACTTTTTGTTTCAAATTCAATATAATTAATCAACTCGTGTGATATCGGAGAAGAGATTTCAATCTTTTCAAAAAGCAAAATATATGCAAATATGCTTTCAAATTCTTCCTCGAAGATAAATTGAGAATTTAATACATTATAAATAGCAACGTTCATATAGTTAGATTGTTTTTATGCCGATTAATAATTTGACCATTTCCATTTCACCATGCAAATTTACACCCTTTTTCCATTCCAAATATCTTCTACCACAATTATCATCATCATTTTATATTTCTATTCCTCTTCTTCCGGAAATTCGGAAGTCGTTAAATATGAAAACACACAACTATCTTCCAAATTCATCGTCCGTTTCAGCCTATCTTTTATCTCTGAAGCAATATATGGCTCTACCATTTCTGCATGTTGATAGTAATCCACTAATTTTTCGGCAGCGGTAATGCCCAAGTGGAATCTTACGTATCTGCCATTCGGATTTTTATTGCGTAATTGCATAATATAAAGGCTATTATCAATGTCTTGTTGTACTAATTGCTTCAGTGGCATAATTGTTTCATAAACGATATCTCTGATTTTACCATAATTTTCTGCTCTAAACCCTATGCCACTTAAAGCCTGAACACAATCTTCCAATTGTGCATAAAATGAAAACATATTTGCTTGTAATCCATCACGTATATGTTTCATTTGAAAGCATTGTAAAATAGAAACTACAGGAAATTTCCACAAATTAATATTGATGTATTCGCATGTATCTTCAATATTTTCATCTACATACGAAAATTTGTAGCTACCTTGTATGAGACTACCGACTCCTAAAATGCAACTTCTATCAGAGATATTTTTGCAAATTTTTGATATGAAAAAATTCTCAACATTATTAATATCAAAATCTAAGGGAATGTATAGTTTCCATATTTTTTCCTTTTCAAAGTCAAGCAAGGAAATGAGGTTCGAATACTCTAATCTATAATGCAAATGACTTCGCAACCTTTTCCGTGATTCGTGCATCTTTGCAATATTAGTATTAATATATTCCAGCTCGCTTCTAGTTTTCATTTTTTTTTGCTTGAGTGGTTTCGATATTTTGATACGTCGTTTTAGTTCAGTAATATCTTTAACGGCATTATCATCTGTCTTATAAATCTCTATAAGCTGGTCTAATATATTATTATCATGCATCGTATCAATTTGCATATAATTCAATATCTCCCATGAAATCTGTGAAGCAGATTCAACTTCCTTGGCAAGCAATAAATAAACAAAGATACTATCCAATTCTTCCACTTGGCTAAAAGGTGATCCAACTACATTATATAAAGAGATTTTCATAATGAAACGGTTTTTTTATTTCAAACAGGTAAGTGCTAATTTCTTTTTCCAAATGCAAATTTAAACACTTTTCTCCAAACATTTGCCTTCCATCATAAAATTTATTTTTTCGCAAAGCGAAATATTTTTAAGAAAAAAACTTTCAATTAAAATAATTATGTGTAATTTTACACCAAATTTCAAAAACAAAATGCCTCAGTAATAAAAACAAAAATTTCTCAACATAAAATCAATATCCAAATCAATGTAATTCAAAACAATCCAAAAATAACAAACCGTATGAATGCTCATGCGCCTACATATCATCCCATTCCGCTCCTTCCTAGTAGCAACTTCTTTGTCCTTACTCAAAATTCATTTTATACCTGTCGTTATCTTTCTAACAATTCTTTAGTTTTTGCTATTTCTCCTTCCAGTACTCAAAATAAACTTGTTATTTCAAATAATCCCACTCATAATAACTATAATGATAGCTCAATTAGCATAAATAACAACCCAATAATTCAATATAACACTTCAGAAAAGTATAGTCTCACTTCAAAAACGAAACATAACACCTCAAATAATTACTATGACCCTACGGGTAGTAACTACAACAGCTCAGAACCATATTATGACTCTTCGGGAACGAACTTTAACACATCAGATACAAACCTTAACCTATCGGGAATCAATGCTGACATAAAAGATTCAAACGATGACATATCGGAAATATACAATGACACATCAGGAACGCTCTCTAACATATCAGGAACTAACTTTTACACGTCGGAAATTCACCTTGACACATCAGATATTCACTTTGACACATCTGGAATGAACGTTGACATGTCGGGAATGAGTTTTTCTAATCTTTTTTTTCACAACTTGCTTTATAGCATACTATTACAAAACAGTATAATTATGTATCATACTCATTATTAAATATTTAAATTTGTTCAAATATATGCCAAACTTTCTATAATCGAATAGCTTTTACAAACAACTTAAACCTATATTTATATGACCAAGAGAGACATAGCTCATTACAATGAATTCGACCGCATGCGATCCTTCTTTGGAACTTATGCTAATCAATTAGGAACTATCCCCTTTTTCGCTGTTGCCAAAGCCATGTTCGACCACAACTTTTCCGACTTCGAAAACTACATCTCCAAACAGTCCGTCAATCTGCGTCCATTAGCAAGCGAAAAAAAGATTTATAAAAGAATCATGGCATTTTCCATCATCAAATATGCCGACCGTGGATGCTTCCAAGCCATCATGCTTACTCAGCCCATCATGGCTATGTCCCTCGATTTCTCTGCCTCGTATATTGCAAAAGCTCGCGACAAAGTAGCCCTCGTCCGCGCTACCCTGTTAAGAGACATTCTCGACGACAACCGACAAACTCTAACTGAAATTACCCAAGATATCATTGACGAAATTGATGAAAAACTCTCCAATTTCAGCAAAGTATTGACCAAACCTATCGCCAAAATCAAGGAACGCAAATCTGAGGGAACAATGGCAATTCCTCCCGTCATCAAATTGCTTACCGACAACAAAAAAGCATTCACCAAAATGATTAACTCCTACTTCCCCTCTCTCAATGCCGCTTGGAAAGAAACTTCAAAAGTAGGCAAAACATTAGGCTCACGCCGCACATCATTTCTATATCGTTTCCTCGATGCCATCGCTGATTTTCCTATCTCAAAAGTGAAAGTCATCCTCACCAATGGCAATAGTATAATCGAAAAAATGAGCTCCCGAAAAGGCTACATCCGTATCTTTTCTATGGAAATGGGCACCTACGACATGACAGCCGAACATCCTGCCTACCAATCCGTTTCCCGCGACAACATCCCCATCATAGACAAAGCCATAGCTAAAGCAACCATCCACCTGACCAAAATCACACCTCCAACTCAATAAAACAATGCAAACAACACAATAAAGTTTCCCTGCAAACGCTCCATCTTTATAACCATAAAACAATTCAACAATTCAACAATCTAACAATAAAACAATCCAACAATAAAATAATATAACAATCCAACAATAAAACAACCCATGAAACAAATCCTTTTCACCCTATTTATAGCCCTAACGATGCTTCCCTTCGGCTATGCCCAACCCACCAACACCAACATCAGCAACGGACTTATCTTCGATGGCGAACCCTATATAGCAATCAATCCCACCAACGCTCAAAACCTTGTTGCAGCTTGGATGGGCTTCAAACTCTCGGGTGGAAGCTATCATATCGCCATAAAAACCCGTGCCAGTTTTGATGGCGGAACCACATGGAGTGTCGCCAATGCCCTCCCCCATTATGCTGCCGCTTATGGCGCTGCCGATCCAACTATGGCTTTCAGCAAAACGGGCACACTCTATATCGCTTATATTGATTATCGCCAAACGCCCGACAGTGGCGGCGTCTATGTAGCGCGTTCCACCGATGGCGGCTTAAACTGGGACACCCCTTCCAAAGCCTTCGATGCCTATGATGTTGCCGCCAAACGCCCCATTGACCGACCTTGGCTCGTAATTGACAATTCCAATTCCGCTAATGCCGGAACGCTCTATATCACCACCAAACCTGCCCCCTGGGTGCCCGCTCCCAACCGCAACTACTTCAAAATGTCCACCGATGGCGGGCACACCTGGTCCACCATCACCAATGTGGATGGCGGCTCCCATCTCGTGGGCTCCCTCATTCAAGCGCCTATGGCGGCTCCTTCTGTCAGCTTGGGTGGTAGCTTCTTGGCGGCTTATCCCAGTTATGTCTCCACCCAAAATGTGTTGCCCTGCTATTATCTTGCTAAATCTAAAGATAAGGGGCAGACATTCACCTACACCACCATCTATGCCGCCATCCCTGCTGCCAACGACACCAACTTCAAAAACGGCTACCAACTTCTCGCCAACCCCATTGACAGCAATAAAATGGTGCTCCTGCTGCCCAATGCACAAAATGGCGATGACGACATCTCCGCCCTCAGCAGCAACGATGGCGGACAAACTTGGACCGCACCCATCCGCATCAACGACGATGCCCTCGGCAATGGGAAAGCACAAGATTTGGTTTGGGGAGCCTACAATGAGGTTGGCAATTTAGTCGTAACGTGGCGCGATAGGCGCGATGCCTCTGCCACAGGCTTTTGGAACGCTGGCTACGACTTCTATTATGCCGTCAGCACCAACAACGGACAATCCTTTCTGCCCAATCAAAAACTCTCCAGTCAATTCATCCCCTTCGATTCCGTCATCGCCCAAAACGGTAACGACTTTATGAGTTGTGCCTATCAGGGCGACAATCTCTACACAGTCTGGGGCGACACCCGCAACGGCAAAATGAACATCTATTTCGCCAAAACCATTGCCAGCACCAACATCAACGTCCAAACATTTCAACTCGATGGCAACCCCGACTCTTGGCAAATTGCTCCAAACCCTACCGGCGACTTTCTTTTTATTTCCCTAACGGGATATGTCTCTCAGCCCAATGTTTCCATTTATGATATCAATGGCAAAAAGCTCTATACCAACCTAATTCACGACAAAACAATCCAGATAAACACCACCTTTCTGCCCGCCGGAATCTATATTATCAAGATAAACAATGAAGCCAAACGCTTCATAAAGAAATAAGCACTTCATCCTTTAAGAACCCCGACGCCTAAACCAAATCTAAATTCTAATAACAATGCTTTGTGTTACTTTGTGACTTTGTAACTTTGTGACTTTGTGACTTTGTGACTCTGTGACTCTGT
>CAIWVT010000302.1 GCA_903916135.1 uncultured bacterium | reverse complement strand
CCTTTCATAGGTATTACCTCGGGAATTAGTAGCTTTAATTCCACTATTATTCAGAGTTTGATATTTAGTAATTCATGCTTTTGGTTACATGCAGGCACAATTGAAGTCATGCCAAGCAATTTGCCAATCAGGACTGTTCATTATTCTGATACGTGCATGCAACATGCTACTTACGTTCTGAATAACGAAATATTTGAGGTGAATTTTTAAGTCTTTTGCTTCTTTTTCTTTGCTGCCGGAAACAAAACATTGTTTAAAATTAAGCGGTATCCAGGAGAATTAGGATATAAGTTTAAGTCTGTTGCAGGGTCATAAACGAAATGCTGATAGTCTTCGGGGTCATGACCTCCTAAAAATGTCCACATCCCTTTTCCATATTCACCATGGATGTAACGGGCTTCGTCTGCCGATTTATTCTCGCCCATGATTAATACACTTGATTTAATAAGTTTTTTATCAAAAGCAGTGCTTTGTCCCATAAATCCTTTCACAATCTGAGTGTGATCTTGACACAGCATGGAAGGCACGGGGTCCCATTTTGCAGAGAAATCAAATAAGGTGAAGAAATCATTTTGAGGTATCACCTTTCTTGTTTGAGTTACATCTATGTTTGAGATTTCATATTCATAAGGATTGGTCGAAATCTTAAAATTTGTGAAAGCAAAGCATTGTGTATAATCAAGTTTTTGTGGCGCTTTTGGGTCCATTGGATCACCATCAAACATCACATCGCAAATGTCCACACCTTCGGCTGCAAGAGCCACATCGTAACTGTCAGGAGCGGAACACATGGCAAATAGATACCCCCCACCGGCAACAAAATCACGAATCTTTTTCACAACTGCCAATTTCAACTGCGAGACCTTTTCGTATCCCAATTTATGCGCTGTTTCTTCCGAGATGCGTTGGTCTTCTTTAAACCAATCTGCATCTCTATAATTTGACCAAAACTTCCCATATTGACCAGTGAAATCTTCATGGTGCATGTGAAGCCAATCATATTTTGGCAGTAAACCTGTCAACACCTCTTCATCATAAACGATGTCAAAAGGAATTTCAGCATAAGTAAGTACTAAGGTAACTGCATCATCCCAGGGGAGTTTGTTCTTGGGAGAATACACCGCAATTTTTGGCACTTTAATCAATTTCACTTCATCCATATTGGCTTCGGGGTCAGCAATATCAAATAATATAGCTGAAGCTTGTGCATCTGCAACCACTTCAATTGAAACACCGCGGATGTTACATTCATCTTGAAAAACTTTTGCATATTTCACCATAAAACTTCCACCACGATAATTCAAAAGCCAACTAACTTCCACCTCATGTTGCAGTATCCAATATGTGGCTCCATAAGCTTTAAGATGATTCTTTTGCGCATCATCCATCGGTATAAGCAAGTAAAGACCAAAGCTTAGTTTGAAGAGCAAAACAAACACTATAAATGCACTAATTTTTTTCATCTAAAATTTCTTATTAAATCAAATTCTGGTTATAAACGCAAAACTCTTTACATGTAGTATGCAAACTATCAACAGAACTATAAATATTTATGTAATAAAGCGAAGGCGTTTAAAATGGATATCCTTCGGTTTTATTCTGATTTTTAGTTCCCGAAGCCTTATTCATTTTTGACGGCACTATTTTAGCGGGGGGGTCGTAGAATTCTTGATTAGGTGTCATGCTATGACTATCGCCATCCAAGCCATCAGCGTAATCGCAGAATTTCCCGATACGACTCTGGAATCGCAGTTTCACTTCCCCAATTTGTCCGTTACGATGCTTGGCGATAATAATTTCTGCCAATCCCTGCGTAGGTGTTTGATCATCAAATTCAGTGATTTTGTAATACTCAGGTCGGTAGATGAACAACACCAAATCGGCATCTTGTTCAATAGCTCCCGATTCGCGCAAATCGGACAAGATAGGCTTTTTAGAGCCTGGGCGTTTCTCCACTTCACGACTCAACTGCGATAATGCAATCACGGGGATGTTCAACTCTTTTGCCAGACCTTTCAATGCACGCGAAATGCTGCTGATTTCTTGTTCGCGCATACCTTTGTTTTCCACATTGGCAGTCATGAGTTGCAAATAGTCAATGATGATGAGTTTGATGCCATGTTGAGCCACCAAACGACGCGATTTTGCACGAAGCTCAAAGATAGATAGGGCAGGGGTGTCGTCAATAAAAATTTTAGCGTCCTCGAGCTTTTTGATGCGGCTGTTGAGTTGTTCCCATTCATAATCTTCAAGTTGTCCGCGACGCAGACGGTCGGAAGGCAATTCGGTTTCCATAGAAATTAGACGCAACACCAATTGCAATGCGGACATTTCGAGGGAGAAGACTGCAACAGGTGCTCCATAGTCAATGGCAGCATTGCGTGCCATAGAAAGCACCATTGCCGTTTTTCCCATGGATGGACGAGCTGCCAAAATAATAAGGTCAGATTTTTGCCATCCCGCTGTCAAACGGTCTAAGGCAGAAAAGCCAGCAGGAACGCCTAAAGTGGGTATTTCATTATTCTCATTTGCTTCCTTTGCTTTTTCGATTTCACCGATAGCTTCTTTCAGGATAGCTTGCATATCGAGATATTTCCTGCGCAAATTCGTATCACTTACGTTGAATAAATTGCTTTCGGCTTTATCCAATAAATCAAAGACATCTGTGGTGTCTTCGTAGGCTTCGCTTGAAATTTCGCTTGAGATGCGAATGAGTTCCCGTTGAATAAACTTTTGTATCAAAATACGCGAATGATATTCGATGTTCGCTGCCGAAACCACTCTTGAAGTAAGTTGTGCTATGTAATAAGGTCCGCCACACACATCCAACAATGCCATAGTTTTCAACTCGTTGGTAACGGTTAAAATGTCAACAGGCTGCGAACGATTGAACAAATTGCGTATCGCTTCAAATATATGATGATGCGTTTCTTTATAAAAAACCTCTGGTTTAAGGATTTCAATTACCGTTGCCAATGCATCCTTTTCGAGCATCAATGCACCCAACACAGCTTCTTCCAAGTCAATGGCTTGAGGTGGTATTTTGCCGTATTGAAGCAAGGTTTGCTCTGTGAGTGCAGGTTTAATTCTTTTTCGTATTGTTTCAGCCATAGATTCTTATTTGATTTACAAAAATAGTGAAATGTTTGAAGCGGAGCGCAATTTTCTTCGTAAAAATTTATTAACAATGAAGATAGTTCGTGATTAGTTGCTGATTATTAATGATTTTAGATTTTAGATTTTTGATTTATAATTAGTTCGTAGTTTCGAGTTCATAGTTCGAGTTTTTTGAGCATACATAAAACTCTTTTTTCTTTCTCCGTGAAACTCTGTGTCTTCTCCGTGTAACTTCGTGTCATAGCTTTGAAAAAATCATTGCGGAAACGCTAAGAACGCAAAGAAACACTGAGATTACTGGATTTGAGACCCGCCTGACCAGTCGGGCAGGTTTGAGTTTTTTGAATTTAGATTTAAGTCTTGAACAACATTTTTTTTCTTTGGCATTAGATACTCTGAAAACCTAGCTATAAAATATTTTATTATCGGCGATGATTTCTTTATTCTGAAATTTCAAGAAAATCTGAACGATGCTAATCACATCTTTCTGACAATAGGTTACAATGCGGGCTAAATTCTTTTCTTGCCAAAACACCTTGGCTACATCGGCACCGCTGATGTCATCTTTGGAGGACGGGATGCCAAACATGGCACACAAGAGAGCGAGCGAAGTGTAGTTTTTGTAATCTCCAAACTTCCATAATTCCATAGTGTCTAACAGTTTAATCTCCCAAGGTTTTCTGCCCGCAATGTCGAGCAAACGCGGCAACTCCACGCCATGAACCACCATGCGGCGCGCTATATACGGATAATCGAATTCCTTGCCGTTGTGTGCGCACAACAGATTATTTTCTTTGCTAAAGTATTTGTGCAACATTTCGGCAAAATCGGTCAATAGTTTTTTTTCGTCTTCCCCAAAAAAGGACTTCACTTTTAATGCAGCTTGATGTACAAACGCGACGGAGATACATACAATCTTTCCGAATTCGGCATAGATGCCCGTGCGTTCGTAAATTTCTTCAGCAGACTGATTTCCATTGGATAACAATGCCGCTTTGTGCACCCAAAGTTTCTGAAATTCTTCGGGCATGGCATCGAAATTCTCCCAACGGGGCACAGTTTCTATGTCCAGAAAGAGGATGTTTCCAATGTTGATAGTTGATAGCATAGGGCTTGATTTTTTGAGAGGTAAAATTACGAATAATATTGGATATGGAGGATGTTATTGTAAAAAAAATATTTAACCACAATAGACACATAGAAAACAATAGGTAAAAGTGGTCGAAAGAGTTTCTCGCAGATAGCGCAGATTGACGCGGACGTAGGAAAAACCACAAAGACTCAAAGGCACGAAGGCACAAAGAAACACTAAGAAGAATTATACAATGATATAATGATATAATGATACAATGATACAATGATACAATGATATAATGATATAATGATGTAATGATATAATGATACAATGATACAATGATACAATGATACAATGATATAATGATATAATGAT
>CAIWVT010000301.1 GCA_903916135.1 uncultured bacterium | reverse complement strand
CAAAGTGTTTAAAGCGATAAACATATCATATCTAAAATGAAATACAATCTGTTTTAAGCGTTATACAAAGTGTTTTAAACAACATACAAAGTGTTTAAAGCGATATACAAAGTGTTTAAAGTGATATACAAAGTGTGTAAAGCGTTAAACAAAGTGTTTACATCGAAATACAAAGTGTTTTAAACGAAATACAAAGTGTTTTAAGCGATATACAAAGTGTTTTAAGCGATATACAAAGTGAATAAGTTGTTGTAAAATATAGTATATCAGTAGTATAAACCATTTTTGAATTTATAGCATAAAGTTTGAAAAACTAATGCAATGTTAATACCAAAGTATAGATTATCGCCATGTAATGAATGCTTATGTGGTTTCCCAAACTCTCGGCTAACATAATTCAACCAACAAAACGTATCAAACAGTTCAACAATGCAACAATAAAACAATCCAACAATTAAACCATTCAACAATCCTCATTTTTCATTTCCTCCCGACCCACCTTTCGGA
The DNA here is from genome assembly GCA_903916135.1 of uncultured bacterium. Taxonomy (GTDB): domain Bacteria; phylum Bacteroidota; class Bacteroidia; order Bacteroidales; family CAIWKO01; genus CAIWKO01. Next base: position 7,531 of record CAIWVT010000301.1, on the reverse strand, counting down.
CAGCTTACATTTTTAATTTTTCATTAAAAAAAAACCCCTTTTTTCATTTTTCCTTCCTACGTATTAATTTTTTCATGTAATTTCGCATTTTAATTGGAAAGCATGAAGCAATACAAATTTATCAACACCATTTCGGGCTTATTTATTTTTGTGGTAGCCACTATGGTCTATATACTCACTTCAGAACCCACGTCAAGCTATTGGGATTGCGGCGAATATATCTCCACCGCCTACAAACTGCAAGTGGGTCATCCTCCCGGAGCACCTTTCTTTCAATTGATGGGGCGTTTTTTCTCGCTTTTTGCTTTTGGCAATGTGCATTTGGTGGCGCGCATGGTCAACACCATGTCGGCTATCGCCAGCGGACTCACCATCTTGTTTTTATTTTGGTCAATCACCGCCTTGGCAAAGAAAATCGTGGTGAAGACTGCCGAAATCGTCATGGCAGACATCTTGGTCATCATCGGTGCGGGTGCTGTGGGCGCTTTGGCTTATACCTTTTCCGATTCGTTTTGGTTTTCAGCCGTTGAGGGCGAAGTGTATGCCACATCCTCTTTCTTCACCGCTTTTGTGTTTTGGGCTATCTTGAAATGGGAAGAAGTGGCTGACGAGCCCGGCGCCAACCGTTGGTTGGTGCTGATTGCATTCATGATGGGACTTTCCATCGGGGTGCATCTGCTCAATCTGCTTGCCATTCCTGCCATCACCTTAGTGTTTTATTTCAAGAAATTTAGACCCACCAAGTTGGGCACCATTTTAGCGTTTGCCATTTCGGTGGCTATATTATCCACCATCATGTATGGCATCATCCCCCAAGTCGTCACCCTGTTTGCCAAGGCAGAACTTCTGTTTGTGAATGGCTTGGGTTTACCGTTCAACTCAGGCACCCTATTTTTGGCGTTGCTACTCATCGCCCTTATCGTGTTCGGTTTGCTTTATACCGAAAAAGAAAACAAAGCGTTCAGCATCATCGCCCTCATTGCTTATGGGTTGATGCTCTTGTTGGTGTTGTATTCCAGCAGTTCCGCTTGGAATTTCGTATTGCGATTTCTGATAGTTTCGGGTGTCAGCGTTTTGGTAGTGCTCGGCAGACATCAAAAGGAAACCCTCAAAACGATTATCCTCAGTTTCACCTTTATATTGATAGGCTATTCGAGTTTCATGGCTTTGGTGGTGCGCTCCAATGCGGGAACGCCCATCAACGAGAATGCGCCCAAAGATGCCATCAGTTTGTTGAGCTACCTCAACCGCGAACAATATGGCGACTGGCCCCTCTTCTACGGACAATATTACAATGCACCTCAAGATGCCAAACAGCCCTACAGCGACGGCAATCCTCTGTATGCCCGCGATGATGTACAAAAGAAATATGTTGTGGTTGACGACCGCAAAAACTCGGTAACGAATTATGATTCGCGCTTCATGACCTTGTTTCCACGCATGTGGAGCAATAATTCCGAATCGCATATCAGCGGCTACAAATCTTGGGGCGAAGTGCAGGGCGATCCCATCACGGTGAATGATTATTATGGTAAACCCGAGGTGTTATACCGACCTACTTTCGGCGAAAACCTGCGTTATTTTTTCTCCTACCAACTTGGACACATGTATTTCCGCTATTTTATGTGGAATTTCTCGGGCAGACAAAACGACCAACAAGGCTATGGCGGCATCATGAACGGCAATTGGATAACGGGCATCAAATTTATGGACAATGCCCGCCTCGGACCCCAAAGTAACTTGCCTGAAACCATGAAGAACAATAAAGGCAGAAACGCCTTTTATCTCTTGCCTTTGATATTGGGCATGGTGGGTTTCTTTTTTCAGTTGAACAAAGATTTGAAGAACTTTTTTGTGATAGGTTTGCTGTTTGTGTTCACAGGCATCGCCATCAATTTCTATTTAAACCCCGTGCCCTATCAGCCCCGCGAGCGCGATTATGCATACGCAGCGTCCTTTTATGCTTTCGCGATATGGATAGGCATCGGCACGATAGGCTTGTTTAAGTTGTTGGCTACCTTTATCAAACCTAAAGTGGCTGCGCTGATTGCATTTTTTGTGTGTCTGCTGCTTGTGCCGGGCATCATGGCAAAAGAAGGTTGGGACGACCACGACCGTTCCAATCGTTATACGGTGGTGGATGTGGCATCCGACTATTTGAATTCCTGTGCCCCCAACGCCATTTTGTTTACTTTGGGCGACAACGACACCTTTCCTTTGTGGTATGCTCAGGAGGTGGAAGGCATCCGCACCGATGTACGAGTGGTGAATCTGAGTCTGTTGAATATGGATTGGTATATTGACCAAATGAAACGCAGCTATTATAATTCGGAGGCGCTGCCAATTACGCTCAACAGAAGTAAATATGTGGCTTCCAAACGGGATTATCTGCCGATTTATCCTGATACAAGTTTGGTGAAAGCGGATAATTATGCCGATATACGTATCTTGGTGGATTATGCCACCAGCGACGACCCATCCACCATGTTGAGTACTGGTCGCGGACCTTTAAATTATTTTCCTACACATAATTTCATGCTACCTGTGGATACAAATCTGGTGAGGACAAATGGCACTGTGCCGCCCGAATATAGGGATTCCATCCATGCTGCCATTATTTGGAATTATAGTGATTATGGGGTCCAAAAAAATAACCTTGCCGTGTTGGATTTGTTAGCCAATTTGAAATGGCAACGCCCTGTGTATTTTGCCACTACCACAGGCGACGATGCCTATTTGGGTTTGTTGGATTATTTGCAGCTCGAAGGTTTAGCCTATCGCTTGGTTCCCTATAGATGCACCTCCACCGATGACAAGACGGGACGAGTGAACACGGCTATCATGTATGAGAATCTGATGCACAAATTCAAATGGGGCAATATGAATAATCCTAAAGTGTATATGGATGAAACCAATATGCACAACACCTATTTCTTGCGAAATCTTTTTGTGCGTTTGGCAGATGCTTTGATTTTCGAAGGCAAAATGAAAGAAGCTGCTGAAGTCTGCGACAAATGCGTGGCAGTGATGCCCGACAATTGTGTTCCCTACGACCAATTGATGGTGCCTATTGCGCAGGATTATTTCTTAGCAAGTCAACCGACAAAAGCCGAAGCTATTGCCTTGCGTTTGACAGAATATTGCCGTCAGGAGTTGTTCTACTACAGTCAATTTACGGGGGTTGATGCTGCCTATATTGGATCCGAAAAGAAACAGAATTTAGAGATGCTCAAAGATCTTTATGGCATGGCATTAGCATATAAACGAACAAGCTTGGAGAAAAAGGTGTCAGAAGTTTATCTTACCTATAACAAATGATTGGAAGCTTGTTATTACGTAAACAATAATGTTAAATATGGAGACCTTTAAGCGCGATGTTGAAAATAATTTGTTACTTTGTAAAAATCTTTAAAAACCTGATTCGAAATCCGTATTTATGTATTTAACCAAAATGCCATCATTGCTCTATAAAATCTACAAATCAAATGATTTGTGGCGCGTTGATACTTTGGAAAACGACATTTATCTTACTTTTGATGATGGTCCGATTCCTGAAGTGACGCCATGGGTTTTGGATTTGTTGGATACCTATAATGCTAAAGCCACATTTTTTTGTGTGGGCGATAATGTTCAAAAACATCCTGCCATATTCGACGACCTGCTGCAACGGGGACATAGTGTGGGGAATCATACCTTCAACCATCTGAATGGATGGAAATCGAATCCAAAAGATTATATTTTGAATGTGAAGAAATGCAGCAAGAGTTTCCCTTCCTCTTTATTTCGTCCACCCTACGGAAAAACTTCTTATTCGGAGCGTAAGTTTCTAAAGAAATATTTTCAATTTGTGTATTGGACGGTTGTTTCTGGAGATTTCGACAAAACTTTATCACCGGAGAAATGTTTAGAAAAAACCATCTCATCCACCGAAAAAGGCGCTATAGTTGTGTTTCACGACAGCTTAAAAGCAAAAGAAAATCTTCAGTATGTACTGCCTGCGTTTTTAGCACATTTTTCGAATCTGGGATTTCAATTCAAAGCCATCCCCTATCATCACCAAGGCGCAAAGCATCCACTTGAACAAATAAAAACCGCTTCCTGACATGAGTATAAAAACTGCCGAACGGAATTCGGGAATTCTGCCCGAAGACAATGTGATTCACCATCGTCATTTGATTGCCTATCATGAGGCTCTGAAACTCATCACTGGAAATGTTTTGGAAATTGGTAGCGGCGAAGGCTACGGCATCCGCATCCTGGCACCCGACGCTGAGACCTACACGGCTGTTGACAAACATGAAACCCCTCACGATAAAAACGAACCCAACATTCGTTTCACACAGATGAATGTGCCCCCTTTGTCAGGTTTGGCTGACGAGAGCTTTGATTTGGTGGTCACATTTCAGGTGATTGAGCATATCAAGGACGACACGTATTTTCTTCAGGAAATCATGCGCGTGCTCAAACCAAAAGGCTTGTTGATACTCACAACGCCCAATATCAATATGTCGCTCACAAGAAACCCTTGGCATATCCGAGAATATACGTTGAATGAGATGACCAAACTTGTGTCGAATTTCTCGACTTGCTTCGACATAAAAGGTGTGTTTGGCAACGAAAAAGTGATGGCTTATTATGAAGAAAATCGGCGATCGGTCAAAAAGTTTACTCGCTTTGATATTTTCCGCTTGCAATATATCCTTCCCCGAAAACTTTTGCAGATTCCCTACGACCTTGCCAATAGAATGAATCGAAATAAACTGATGAAAAAGAACACCACTTTAGTCGAAAAAGTGCTAACTTCCGACTTCTTTATCGACACGGCAAACGACCGTTGCTTCGATTTTTTCGTGATTGCCCAAAAATAGATTTTCCGTTAACTTGCTGAGACCGCCCTTTAACTGTTGTAAAACGACAGTTAACTGATTTGCTATGATTTTCACTTTTGGTTTGTTGTAATTTTGTGTTGTAATTAAGTTTAACCATTTAAAAAAACACAGCCATGAAAACAAATGCAAAAAATCTCGACGACATTGTCTTCGAAAACAGAAACAAAGATTATGGAGCTTATTCGCTTCGTAAAAATTACAACAAAAACATGATGTCGGCAGTAATTATCGCCATCACAGTTTTTCTATTAGGCGTATCAGTACCTCTAATAGCAAATTATTTCAGTACGGGAAAAGGTAGTGTCGGTCCCGACGACATTATCGTAATTATGGAACCAACACCAAAAAAGGTGGAGATTGCAAAATTACCGGAAGCCCCTATGGAAAAGAAGAAAGAACGTACCTACAGAGCACCGGTAGTTACAACTAATGATGCTGAAGTACCCGACGAATTGATGGATTTGATGGACTTAGCTCGTAACGATGCTCCAACAGACACATCAGGAACTTTGGTAGATGTACCGGAAGACAAACCTAACACGAAAGTTATTGATGACGAGGATGTGTCTAAACCTCCTACCATAGTAGAAGAAATGCCCGAATTCCCTGGAGGCGATGTAGCTCGTATCAAATTCCTTGCAGAAAACACCAAATATCCTGACGTTGCAAAACAAACAGGAATTCAAGGACCGGTTTATTTGACCTTTGTAGTTGAAAAAGATGGAAGCATCACGAATGTTAAAATTCTTCGCGGAATTGGTGGAGGATGCGACGACGAAGCCATGCGCGTTGCCAAGTTAATGCCAAAATGGAATCCAGGACGTCAAAACGGCAAAGAAGTTCGCGTTCAAATGAATATGCCCACAAGTTTCATCTTGAGAGATTAAGTTTCTGATGCATCAAAATAAAAAGAGGCGACATTTCGGTGTCGCCTCTTTTTTATTATTCAGGCTTGTCATCTTTCAGCCAAAGTTTCTGCCCAACGGCAGCTTCACTATCGGGTTTCATTCTGTTTTTAGCATATAATTCTTTCAATTGTATGCCATAAGTTTGCGAAATAGTCTGCATGCTTTCGCCTTCGGCAACAACGTGAAACTCCGTTTCGGATTTCTTTTTCTTCGCTTCAACGTAAATCATATCTCCCGCTTTGATGGCTATGCCCATCTTCATGTCATTACAGCGCAACAAATCATAAACACTTAATCCCATATCATTGGCGATAGTTTCGAAGCTATCATTTTTGCGTGCTTTGATGTATTTCACACCATTATTCAAATAAATGTTGCGCATGGCATCATTCAGGGGGATATCAGAGAAGTCTTCCTCTGTGCTTTTTTGCACGGTTTGCGGTATGGCTTTCTTGGCTATAGTATCTATTTTCTCAGCAACAGGTTTCGGAGTATTTTTAACTACAACACGTTGAATTGTATCTTTTTTCGGAGGCTTGCAAGGCACATCAAATCGGTAGAGACGGTTGTTTTCAATAATTTTTATAAGCATTTGTGCATAAACAGGACTGGTGGCATAGCCCGCTTCCTTCAAGCCATACGCCCAAGCCGTAAAGTCGCATATATCTAACAAAAATAGCTTGCTGTAATAATCTCGCGTCTTGAGAAATTCGGAATGATCGCGATAAGAATCAAAATCTGATTTGTATTTCCGAAAACATTCCTGCTTGGCATCATCGTCATAATAATATTTTTCGCCTGTCCATTCGGGTTTACATTTAATTCCAAAATGGTTATTGGCATTCCGAGCCAATTCACTATTGCCACAACCCGATTCTAATATTCCTTGAGCCAAGGTGATACTTGCCGGAATCTTATCTTTGCGCATCAGCTCCATGGCTATATCTTTATATTTCTGAATATAGGCTTCCACAGTTTGGGTGCTCTGTGCGAAGCCATAAGCCTCTAATAAAATAAAATAAAAAATGATGGCGACTTTCTTCAAAACTGTTTTTTTATAATCTGAAAGATTTGTTTGGGCAAAAGTACTAATTTAAACTGAAATGGAGGGTAAATTTGTTGTAATTGATGGTCATCCCGACACTATGTGTACGGGACAGGTTGGTGGTCATTTTTTTATTGCGTATTGAGAGCACCTCGTAAGGTTGTGCGAAGTTTGCAACTTCGCACCCTGACCGTATTTATAATCAATTTTTGATTTTCGACTTCTATTTTTGATTTTCGCGATGCGATGTTTGATTTTCGACTTTTATTTTTGATTTTCGGGAAACAAGATTTGATTTTCGGGAAACGAGATTTAATTTTCGGGATTCGAGATTTGATTTTCGGGGAACGAGATTTGATTTTCGTAGATTATTTTTGATTTTCGGTGAAGTGGACTGACATTTTGTCATAGAGGATTTGATTTTCGCAAAACGAGATTTGAATTTCGCAGTTCGAGATTTGATTTTCGGGGAACGTGATTTGATTTTCGGGTTTCGAGATTTGATTTTCGGGAACGCGATTTGATTTTCGGGGAAATGGACTGACATTTTGTCATAGAGGATTTGATTTTCGGGAAACGAGTTTTGATTTTCGGGAAACGAGATTTGATTTTCGATGAACGTGATTTGATTTTCGGTGATCGAGATTTGATTTTCGGGAAACAAGATTTGATTTTCGGGAAACGAGATT
>CAIWVT010000300.1 GCA_903916135.1 uncultured bacterium | reverse complement strand
TCGTTGTAGTTGCTCTAACTCTCGTTGTAGATGCTCTAACTCTCGTTGTAGATGCTCTAACTCTCGTTGTAGATGCGCTAACTCTCGTTGTAGATGCGCTAACTCTCGTTGTAGATGCGCTAACTCTCGTTGTAATTGCACCAAGTCTCGTTGTAGATGCGCTAACTCTCGTTGTAATTGCACCAACCTCCACATGCACCAAATCCAAAGGCTCCAACGCATGATTGTCCGAACGCGGAAACACCAAAAGCCCTTCATCATTGAAATAAATATAGTCTTTCATTGCATTTAGATTTAATTTTTACTTCTCAGAATAAATTAATTTGGTAAATTTACACTTTATTTGCGGATATATATCTTTTATTCGTAGAAATTCGTAACTTTGCTGAAATATTGTATAAACTTAAAAACACTATGGGTATGAAAAAAACAATTCTACTTTCATTTGCAATACTATTTGCATTTTCTTCAAATGCTCAGATAGTAAACATTCCAGATTCAGTTTTTAAAGCATACTTGGTCGGGGACACATTGATAAATACAAATTTAGATACGGAAATACAAGTAAGTGAAGCCGCTTCTTACACTGGTAGTATTGGTATTTTATATTTATTTGTTTCTGACCTTACAGGAATTGAAGCTTTTACATCTCTTACTCAATTATATTGTGTTTTTACTCAAATAACCTATATTGACGTAAGTAATAATTCTGCTCTCATTGAATTACATTGCGAACATAATCAAATGACCACTTTAAATGTAAGCAACTGTACATCCCTCAAAAAATTAGAATGTTACGACAATCAAATAACAGCTTTAGATTTAAACAACTGCATATCTCTTGTTTCATTAGATTGCTGTACTAATCATTTAACATCATTAGATTTAGGCAACTGCCCTGTTTTTAATTCTTTGCAATGCTGTACAAATCAATTAACAAGTTTAAATATAAAAAATGGCAACAATCATAATTTTGCTTATTTTCATACGCCTATCAATCCGAACCTGTTTTGTATTGAAGTAGATGATCCTGTATGGTCAACAACAAACTGGACAGATAAAGATTCAATAGCAGTATTTAGTGATGATTGTTCAAATAATTTATCAGAAATACCAGTAGTTATTGATTTAAAAGTCGCTCCCAACCCCTTATCCACCTCCACCCAAATCTCCTTCGACAAAACCTACCAAAGCCTCGACCTATCCATCATAGACCTGCAAGGCAAAATCATTCAACAAAAATCCTATCACGACTGCAACAAAATCACTCTGGATAGGGATGGCATAGCCAATGGGTTCTATTTTCTAAGTCTTACCTTGGATTGGAAATATGTTGAGACAAAGAAGATAGTGGTGGCGGATTGATGCATCACACTAACCAACAAATTAAGATTATGCTTACTCGAGAAACTGCCATAGAAACTTCAAAAAGATTTATAGACGAATGTCAATCCAATGGGTTAACGTTCTATAGAGTGCTGTTGTTTGGTTCCACAGCAAAAAACGAAATACATGAATGGTCGGATATTGATTTATTACTTGTTTCCGACCAATTTAGCGACAATGTGTTTGAGAATTTAAAATTGTATGCCAAAATTAATATCAAATATCCCTTGATAGAAACACATCCCTATCCTACCAATTACTATAAAGATGGCGATGATTTTATCAAAGAAATAAGTAAAGAAAGCATCGAAATAGCGTAAAGCCCTAGTAATTGGACAAAACGCCACTTTATCACGAATCAACAATACAGCAATCCAACAATATAGCAATCCAACAATATAGCCATTAACCTGCTGTCAATCCATCTTGGAGCCTAAACTTTTCACCTTTCTCCTTTCACCTTGCTCCTCAACTCCTATATCGCTCCCCCCGGCAATAGCGGATTCACAAACACGCGCAATTGCAGTTCGCGGTCCAATAGCAATAAGCCTTGTCCTTTGCCTTCCACAATTTTCAGTTGTTCCAGAATGGCGGTAGCGTTGGCTTCCTCTTCCACTTGTTCCTTCAGGAACCATTGCAATCTGTTGTTGGTCGTATGGTCTTTTTCTTGTATGGCTACGTCCATCAAATTGTTGATAAGCCCTGTCACCATTTGTTCGTGAGCCAACACGGCTTCAAACACGTGGATAGGACTTTCCCAATCCGCATTAGGTTGTGCAATAGCACTGAGGTTTGTATTGCCGCCACGTTCGTTCACATAATTAAAAAACAACAAGGCGTGAGCGGCTTCTTCTTGTGTTTGTATGAACATCCAATGAGCAAAGCCCGGAAGGTTTTTCCTGACGAAATATGCCGACATGGATAAATAAAGGTACGATGAGTAAAACTCAGCATTGACTTGTTCGTTCAATGCTTCTTCCATTTTTGTTGTTATCATGATTTATATTTTAGATTTATGATTTGAGATTTAAGAACTTCAAAGGAAAAAACCACTAAGGCTCCCGACCTGCGGTACGGGACAGGACTAAGAACACAAAGTTTCACTAAGAGTTTATGCTCGGAACCTATAACAATTTAGCAATATAACAATCCAACACTTTAACCAACCAACTTAATCAACTTAATTAACCCAATCAACTTAATCAACCTAATTAACTCAATTGACCCAATCAACTTAATCAACTTAATCAACTCAATTAACCCATCTACCCCTTCAACGCATTCACCCCACTCACGATCTCGATGATTTCGCGTGTGATGGAAGCCTGACGGGCTTTGTTGTAAGATAGGCGTAAGGATTTGAGCAAATCGTCGGCATTGTCTGAAGCTTTTTGCATCGCCGACATACGCGCACCTTGTTCGGATGCCCACGAGTCAAGAAGGGCTTTATATATTTGAATCTTCAAGGATTTCGGAACCAAATCTGTCAATATCTCTTCCTTGGCAGGTTCAAAAATATAATCTGCGGTTTTCTTTGTCGTAGTTTCTTTGCCTGGTAGTTTAGCTATAGGTAGAAATTGTTCAACGGTCAATATCTGCGTTACGGCGTTTTTGAATTGATTATAAACGATTTCAATTCTATCATAAGCGCCGCTGGCATATAAATCCATAAGTTTCAAAGCCAGTTGGCTTGCTTTTTCGTAAGAAAGTCCATCGAAAATACTATCGTGAACTTCCATGATATTCGCTTTACGTTTGCCAAAAAACTCGGTAGCTTTTTTGCCAATAGTAATCATGTCAAGGTTGCCGCCATCATTCAATTCTTTATTATGTGTATTGATATGGGAAACGGCTGCCTTTAGCACATTTGAATTGAAGGCTCCGCACAAACCGCGATTGGACGTGATGACCACCATAAGGGTTTTCTTCACTTTGCGTGTTTTGAAATACACCACGTCATCGCTCACGTCGGCGCTCGAGCTGATGTTTGCCAATAGTTCGTTCAATTTATTCGCATACGGGCGCAGCTTGATGATAGCGCTCTGCGCCCGGCGCAGCTTAGCGGCAGACACCATTTTCATCGCGCTTGTAACCTGCTTGGTTGTGTTAACCGAGGCTATTCGTATGCGTACTTCTTTTAATCCGGCCATGCAACAATTTATTTAATCGTTAAAACCCCTTTGGGGATTCCTTTGAGAATATTATTTTTCGTATTTAGCTGCTATATCTTTTGCCACTTTTTCCATCTGTGCCGTCATTTCGTCGGTCAGAACGCCCTTGCGCAAATTATCTAACAGTTCTTTATTATAAACATCAAGATGAGCCAAATATTCGTCTTGGAAATTGATGATATTTTTCACAGGAACTTTTTGCAGCAAGCCTTTGGTTCCGCAATAAATAATAGCAATTTGGTGCTCCACCAACATAGGTGAATATTGTGGTTGTTTCAAGATTTCAACATTACGTGCACCCTTGTCCAAAACAGCTTTGGTAGCAGCATCCAAGTCGGAACCAAATTTCGAGAACGATTCCAATTCGCGATATTGCGCTTGGTCGAGCTTCAAAGTACCGGCGATTTTCTTCATCGGTTTAATCTGAGCGCTACCTCCAACGCGGGATACAGAAATACCTACGTTGATAGCAGGGCGGATACCTGAGTTGAACAAAGTGGTTTCTAAAAATATCTGACCATCGGTGATAGAAATAACGTTAGTAGGAATATATGCCGAAACGTCACCTGCTTGGGTTTCGATGATAGGCAAAGCGGTTAACGAACCTCCACCTTTCACCAAATGTCTGATAGATTCGGGCAAATCGTTCATCTTTTTCGCGATAGTATCCGAAGTGATAACGCGAGCAGCACGTTCCAATAAACGTGAGTGAAGATAAAACACATCGCCTGGATAAGCTTCGCGTCCCGGTGGACGACGGAGTAATAAAGAAACTTCGCGATAAGCAACAGCTTGTTTTGATAAATCGTCGAATACAATCAAAGCAGGACGACCCGTGTCGCGGAAAAATTCGCCAATAGCAGCACCGGCGAAAGGAGCAAAGAATTGCATAGCTGCAGGGTCGGAAGCAGTAGCTGCTACCACAACAGTATAAGGCAATGCGCCTTTATCTTCAAATGTTTTTACGGTGTTCGCAATAGAAGAACCTTTTTGACCAATGGCTACATAGATACAAAAAACAGGTTCGCCTCTTTCATAAAATGATTTTTGATTGATGATGGTATCAACGGCAATAGCTGTTTTCCCTGTTTGACGGTCGCCAATAATCAACTCACGTTGTCCGCGTCCGATTGGAATCATAGCATCAATAGGCTTAATACCTGTTTGCAAAGGTTGATTCACGGGTTGACGGAAGATAACGCCCGGAGCTTTACGTTCCAAAGGCATATCATACACCTGACCTTGAATTGGACCTTTACCATCTATGGGTTCACCGATGGTATTGATGACACGACCTAACATGCCTTCGCCAACAGCGATAGAAGCAATCTTACGAGTACGTTTCACGATATCACCTTCGATGATGTTATCGGATTCGCCCATCATCACGACGCCCACATTATCTTCTTCCAGATTGAGCACAACGCCCATAACACCTGTTTTCTCAAATTCTACTAATTCGCCTGACCCTACATTGTTCAGACCAAAGATACGAGCAATTCCATCGCCTACCTGAAGCACACTTCCGACTTCTTCGAGTTCAGCTTCATATTTGAATCCCGCCAGTTGTTGACGTAAAATAGCGGAGACTTCTCCTGGTTTTATTTCTGCCATTATTGTTTAAATTAAAATTTTGGTTCGTAAAAATTTATATTATATTCTTTCTTCAAACGATTGATATTTTTCCGGATTGACGCGTCATACTGTTTGTCTTCAACCGAAAGCACAAACCCACCGACGAGGTTCTTGTTCACAATTTGCACCAAATCAATATTGGCATGCAACTGCTCAACCAAGATGCGTTTCAAATGTTCAATCACGCTCTCCGCAGGCTTTTCTGCTGTTTTGAAATATACCGTTTTGATGTTATGTTTATCTTTATACATTGTGATAAACGATTCGGCAATTTCGTTCACAGCAACTTCGCGTCTTTTTTTAATGATGATTTCTAAAAAACGAAGCGACATGATATTAAAACTATCGGCAAACAAAGCTTTAAAAATGGAGGTTTTTTTATCCTGATTTATTATAGGGCTTTGCAGCAATAGTCGGAAATCTCTGTTCGAAGCGCATACATTGTGCAATACCTCCATATCGGTATAAACAAGCTCAAGAACATTTTGTTCTACCGATAAATCAAACAAAGCTTTTGCATAACGAATCGCAATTCTTCCTACTTTCATGTAATATTTCTTTTAATTGAAGTTGATATTACTTAAAAACTTCTCGATCAACTGATCTTGCTTGTCGTCTTTCACAAGTTGTTCTTGTATCAGTTTCTCAGCAATTTCGATTGACAACACTGCGATTTGGTTTTTCAATTCGGTCAAAGCTTGCATCTTTTCATAGTGTATGCTTTCTTTAGCCGATTCTACGATACGATTTGCTTCTTCGCTTGCTTTCAAACGTGCTTCTTCGATAAGTTTTTCGCGAACCATGCGTGCATCGCGCAACATCGCATCGCGTTCTTCTTTCGCTTCTTTCAGCAATTCTTCATTGCTGAATTTTAAATGCTTCATTTCTTCACGAGCTTTTTCAGCTTGATTCAACGCTTCATCTATCTTTGATTCACGTTCGTGAAGCATTTTCATGATGGGCTTCCAGGCGTATCTTCCAAGTATCAAAACAAGGAAAAGGAATGAAAGCGTCATCCAAAATATAAGTCCTATTCCGGGATTTACGAGTTCCATATATATAATGTATTAAAAATTCATACTAAAAATTCTTTATCCTTCAACCAACCGTTGAAGGATAAAGAATTTGTGTTTGCTGCTAGATGAAAAGAATAAGCAGACAAACAACAATTGCAAAAAAAGCAACACCTTCGATAAGAGCGGCGGCAACGATCATATTCGACCGAATATCGCCAACAGCTTCGGGCTGTCTGCCTATTGATTCCATGGCGCCTTTACCAATGTTACCAATACCTAAACCTGCTCCAATTGCTGCAATACCTGCACCTATACCGGCTCCCATTTTTGCAATAGGAGCATAAAGAGGTGCTGCGTCTGCGGCTGCTTGTAATAAAACTGACATGATTGACATAATTTTAATTTTTAGTTAGTATATATTTGTTTGTTAATGTGCTGTTTCGTGATGTTCGGCGGATGCCATGCCAAAATATAAGGCGGAAAGCAGGGTGAACACATACGCCTGTATGAATGCGACCAAAAGTTCAAGCAATCCCATAAAGATATAGAAAAACACCGATACGATTGAAAAACCATAACCTGCTCCTGTGCTGATGGCTCCAAAAATAAATATCAAACTGATGAATCCAAGTGCAATGATATGCCCTGCGGTGATGTTGGCAAAGAGACGGACCATCAATACAAAAGGCTTTGTAATAACTCCGATAACTTCCACCAAAGGCATCAAGGGAATAGGAATTTTCAACCACCAAGGAACTCCGGGTGCGTTATAAATTTCTTTCCAATAATGTTTGTTGCCGCTGAATGTTGTTATAACAAATGTGAATAATGCCATGACCATAGTAACGGCTATGTTTCCAGTTAGGTTTGCACCACCCGGAAAAAAGGGAATCAATCCCATTAGGTTATTCAGAAATATAAAAAAGAATACGGTCAACAAAAACGGCATATAGCGTGCATAACGTTTTTCGCCTATGGATGATTTGGCAATATCGTCACGAATGAATAATATTAATGGTTCTACCATAGATTGCAAACCTTTTGGAGCCATGTTTTCGCGTTTTTTGTAACGACGAGCCATGGACAGAAAAATCCAACACAACAGAAAGACACTAATGAATAAGGATAGAACATTTTTTGTTATAGAAAAGTCCAATGGCAAATCAGCTGCTTCATCCACTACTCCATTGGCATCCACTTTCACGATTTTTCCTTTGTGCTTTCCTTCCATTTCCAGCTTATATCCATTGTAGGCTTTTTCGCCATGATGAAATTGTGAGGACATGAAACAACTAATTTCGCCTTTATCATATAATATAATAGGTAAGGGTATCGAATATGTCTTGCCATCATATTCGGCAATATGCCATTCATGATTATCCACAATGTGTTCGATTATCATTTTTCCTGCATTAAATTCTTCCTTTTTATTTTGTTGCGATTCTGCTTCGGAATTTTCAGAAAAGGAATTATTTATAAAAGAAAAGAAAATAAAGAACAGGGCTATAAAAAAATAACTAACAGATTTTGTATTACTTGCTTTCATCCACACGTCTTTTCGTAGTTTTAAATATTGAAAAAAAAGACAAATATAGACATTTTTCAAAAAATAAAAGTAAAAAAAGTTTTTTTATTAAAAAAAGATGTATCTTTGCACCACCAAATTTCACTTGGGAGTTTAGCTCAGCTGGTTCAGAGCACCTGCCTTACAAGCAGGGGGTCACTGGTTCGAATCCAGTAACTCCCACCAACAAAATCAAGCACTTGCGGAATATCGTAAGTGCTTTTTTGTTTTATTGTTTATTCATGGGTTACACATATTGGAAAGAAAATATTTTCGCGTTTTTGAACCAAGCAATGTGAGTTTGGTGAAAGATGATGTAAATCCGTCTTTTTTGCTTAATTTTTTGTTCGCATCAAGCTATTTTTCTATTCTATTGCAAATTCCTTGTAAATTCATCTTCGCGGAAATCCTTTTGCTGTAGTTCCACAAAAAATGTGCTTCCTTGCCCCTCTTCGGATGTAGCCCAAATTTTGCCTTTATGTTTGTGAACAATTCTTTTGACGAAGCTCAAACCAATACCTTCTCCCGATTGAGGCGATGCAGCATCCACTCTGAAAAATATGTTCCAGATTTTGCTCAAATGTCGTTCTGCAATGCCAATGCCATTGTCTTTGATGGCATATATCACTTTGTTTTGGCGTGTTTCGGCAGTTACCTCTATTTTTAATTTCCTTGATGTGTTTTTATATTTGAGTGCGTTGCCAATGATATTGGAAAATACCTGATTTAGGAGGTTTTCGTCGCCATAGCAGTCGGGGAGGTCTTGTATGTTTATTTCGACATCAAGTTGATGAATCAGGTAGTGATGTGCAAAAACAATAGCATCAAACATTTGGTTCATGTTCACTTTACGGATGATGAGTGATACTTTTCCGGTTCTCGAAATATGGAGAAGTCCATTCAGCAAGGTATCCATTTTTGTAACATTCCCTAAGATGTAGTTGAGTGTTTTGGGTATGTCTTCTGAAGTAATTTTGTCTATACTTTGTTGTACTGTTTCTTCAAGTTGAGATTGAGATAATATTTGCTTTAAAGAATTGGCTTGTTTCATCAAACGACTACCGTATCCTTGAATATTTACCAAGGGCGTTCTCAAATCATGATTTGTGATATAAAGATAGTTTTCGAGTTGTTTGTTTTTGTCATATATGATGTCTTGTTTGTGTTTGATTTCGGTCATATCTTTGGCAATAATGACATAACCGGTTTCTTTTTCGTCGCCCCTCACGAAAGGAGAAATGCCTAACACAGCAGGAATATGTACGTTGTCTTTCGAAATCAAGTTGTAGATTTGGTCGGGCGATGTGTTGTTGCCAAAGTTGGCAAACACAATTTTTTGTTCCATTATGGTGGAAATCTTTTTTTTGTCGAGTTCGCCTTCCTCAAAGTTTAATACTTCGTAACACGATTGGTTTACAGATTGAATGTAACCCTGTTTATCTATGGTGATGAGCATATCTTTCATCGAATTGAAAATATCATTGAGATAATAGGTGGTTACAGTGGAATAATTTAATTCTTCGCCCAATAAATTTATAGCTATTGCCATACTATTGATTAAATCATTTTCACTATCGAGACTACATTCGGTGGAATAATCGTGTTGCGCAAACTGCATTAATATCTCAATAAAAGATTCAATTCTATTTTCAATTTTATCTGATTTTAAGTAATGTTTTTGAATAACCAAATCTAATTGCTCCAATTCCTTTAACTCCTCTGTAGTGAATGTATTATTTGCCAGCGATTTTCTAAATTCACTTGTATTAATATATTCTATTAACGAACGAAGTTCTTTTATTTTTGAGATGTTTAAATCCACAATATATAGTTTAATTTAGGATTTATATTGCTGCAACCATTCTATTGCTTTTTCTTTGTTGGTAAACATTTTTATAGGTACAGGAGTTTTGTAAAAGGCTTTGAAAAAATTAAATATCACTTCCTGCACTTTTGAATCAATTAAAAATGCGGCACTGAGAACGCCATGAAAGGAATCTTTTTGAATCATGCGTTGTTTGCCAGCTCTTGAAACATACTTAAGCTTTCTTGCATCGAACAAAAAAGGATACGATTGGTCTTGGGTTAAAGCTAATCGTTCTTTTGTTGCAAGGTCTATCATCTCTTCTGTAACATTACCCGTAAGCAAAGTCGCATAAAGAATGCTATCCTCTATCTTAATTTCAAAATATTTTTCTCCCGGAGTTTCCATATTTAAACAATTTTATTATGTAGGAATATGTTTTTACTGAACGTTGTTATTTAAACTGTTGAAGCCATTCTATAGCTTTTTCTTTGTTGGTAAACATTTTTGCAGGAGCTGGTGCTTTATAAACAGCATTAAAAAAATTATAAAACACTTCTTGTACTTTAGAATTATTTAATATTGCTACAGCTTTTGTGCCTTCTCCGGCATCTTTTTGTGCCAAGCGCTGACGGGCTGCTCTTGTGCCGCCTTTCACTTTTGTCATATCTGCAAACATGGGATATGATTTATCTTGTGTTATATACAACCGATGTTTTATTGCCGTGTCAACCATTTCTTCGGTATAATATTCATGTGTAAAAGTAACATAAATAATACCATTTTCAATAAAAGCCTCTAAGTAATTTTCCATAACCGTTTACATCTTTTTTATAATGTATTATTTCTGATTTTTTTCAAAAACAAAAGTACTAAATTTTCTTCAGATAAATGTGTTTTTTGAAAAAAAAATATT
>CAIWVT010000299.1 GCA_903916135.1 uncultured bacterium | reverse complement strand
TGTTTGATTGTTTGATTGTTGAGGAGTTTGTTTCGAATGATATTATTGGGTGTTTATAATTAAATGTATCATGCTTTTGAAAAAAGTTTAATTTTGTAACCAATAAATTCGCAGCATTATGGAAATACTACTTTATTCCGACACCAATTATATGAAGGAAGCTTTGAAAGAGGCTCAAAAAGCTTTTGATGACGATGAGGTGCCGATAGGAGCCATCATCGTGGGCGGCAACAAAGTGATTGCGCGGGCACACAACCTCACCGAACGCCTGACGGATGTTACGGCACATGCCGAGATGCAAGCCATTACGGCTGCAGCAAACTATTTAGGCAGCAAATATTTGATTGATTGCACACTTTATGTAACGATAGAACCCTGCGTGATGTGTGCAGGTGCCTTGTTTTGGTCGCAGATTAGCCGTGTGGTGTATGCTGCCAAGGATCCAAAAAGAGGCTATTCTTTGTTGGGCAAAAGTATCTTACATCCGAAAACAATTATTGAAGATGGTCTGTTGAAAGAGGAAGCTGCGCAATTGATGGAGGATTTCTTTAAGCAGAAACGTTAGCAGCTATTGAAAGAGAAGTTTTGTGCTTTTCGTCCAAATAATAGCGAAACGGCATAATAGTATTACTTCAGCAGGCTTTGCTCACATCTTCCCCCACCCTAGCACGAAACACCCTGGAATATCTTTTGCAATAGTCGCTTTGAGTGCTTCCGCTTGCTGTCGGGTATCGAAATTTCCGACTATCAGACGATAATAAGTGCTCTGTGTTTTCTGTTCCACAAAGAAATAGCCTGTGGCTTTATACTTGGCTTCGTATGCAGCTATGGCGGCAATGCAATTGCTTTTACTTTTGTAATACCCCAATTGTACGCCATAGCCATGCAGTACAACGGACTTCAAATCTTTAGTAAAAATCTGATGATTTGACACAGGGACGGTGTTTGTGGCAATCACTTTCTTTTCAGGAATCGGCGTCTTGACAATGATGGGTTTTACAATAGTGTCGTAGCGCGGCATGGGTGCTTGCGCGTCCAGTACTTTAATACTGACTTTCTGCACCCCGTAGGAAACCATATCAAGAGCAATAGCCGCTGCTTTCGACACATCAAGCAGAAGTTTTTTGGAAAAGGGTCCTCGGTCGTTGATTCTGACAACCACCTTTTTGTTGTTGCGCAAATTGGTTACTTCCACCAAGGTGTTAAAAGGAAGCGTTCGGTGGGCAGCCGTCAACAATGTTTTGTCAAACAATTCGCCATTGGCTGTACGATGCCCTTGAAATTTGTCGGCATAGAAGGTGCAGTAGCCTGTTTGTTCTTTCGATTGAGCAAAAAGGAAAATTTGTGAGGAAAAGAGGAGTATGGTTACAAGTGTTCGAATCAAGATTAATAGGTTTTGGTCATATCTTCAGGCACACAAATGATATAATCTGCAGCCATTATATTATCCGTTGACAACTTACCGATGTCATCTTGCTCCACAGTTGAAATCGTCAAAATACGCATATCGGGATTCTTCTTTTTCAGATACCACATAATGCCTTCAAAGAAATCGGAATGATAAGAGCCGTTGAAATGTAAAAACAATTTGCCGTCGGCATAGTTTGCCTGAATAAAACTTGCCATCGTAGCATCTTTTATGGCTTGTGCTTTTGGCAGATTGGCAGTCGAATGACCGGGGATGCTCATTTCGAGCATTTTTTTGTATTGCGGAAGTTCTGCATCGAATTCAATAGGCAAAGGAGCCATAAGTTTCTTTTCGTCGGCAGAAAGCGAATTCAAGGCATCGAAGCCCTCTTTCATCACTAAAGAAGCATATTTGCGTGGAATGTTGGTGGCAATGAATTTCAGATTGGTGTTCTTTGCCAAATCCACCAAAGGTTTGTAGTCGGTGGAATAATTGGGCCACAAGCGCGCTTGCTTCTTGAGCGTGTCTTGCGTTATTTCCCCTTTCAGATATTTGTCCAACTGAGTTTGATTGTCCGTTTCAAACATTTCGGCACCTAACACCAAATCTTGTTTTTTTAATTTGAATAAATCTTTCGTCACCTGAAGTTCCAACCAATGCGAGATGGGATTGTCGTGCGATTCGCCAAACAGAACCACTTCACAGCTCATAATGTCTTTCAACATTTTGTCGTAAGTAGTTTTTTTACCTTTAACATTATAGATTTGATAAGCGGGTTTGTCAACAGTCATCGCCATTAAAGCAAGTGCTAACAGAATGATTCCAATACGTGTTTTCGACATGATATTTGTTTTGTTTATGTTTATTGAAGTGCAAATATAGAGAAAACTTTATACTTAGAGCTTATTTTTTTTAATTTATGTAAAATTACTTATAGAAAGTTTGTTGAAAACAAACCTTATTATATCAAATAAACCTACCACAGCACGTCATTTTTCGTGCTTCATCACCACCTTTCCGCAGGCAAAGAAATGTTTTATGTAATAGTCTTCTTCAAGGCTGTTGATTACTACACCACGTTTGGTTGAAGCATGTATAAATTTATGGTCACCAATATAAATCCCGACGTGCGAAACCGAATTCCCTGCCGTGATGAAGAACACTAAATCACCTGCACTAAGTTCTTTTTTGTTGATTTGTGTTACATTTTTCACTTGATCATACGAACTGCGATATAAACCAATACCATAAACTTCTTTATAAACCGAAAACACCATTCCCGAACAATCTGTGCCTTGTTTACTAATACCGCCATACTTATAAGGAGTGCCAAGCCAGCCAGCTAAACATTTGATAAGGGCTTTATCTTCCGTGCCGGTAAGCTTAACGCCTAACTTTTCGGAATAGGAAGTGTAGAAATTCTTGTCAACCGCAATTTCTTTGTGATGGGCATGTTTCACAGGTTTCGATGTTTTGCATGAAACGAAAAGGCTGAACAGAAGAATGAAACACCAGCTTGCTTTAGACAATATCTTTTCCATAAAATAGAATTATGCTGCAAAGGTATAAAATAAAAAAGACATAGTGTGCCAATGAAGTAATACGAATGTTGGCGTATAAATAGTATATTTGCAAAAAATATATTTCTGCAAAAGTCGTTAGAAAATGAAATCTATGACGAAATGTTTGCCGCTATAATTATCTGTTATTAACATCCATTGAATGAAGAATATTTGCTTTTTAAACACAACAAGCTTTTGGGGAGGAGGCGAGAAGCCCCATTTAGAATATGCTTTAAAATTTTCAGAAAAGAACTACAATGTTTATATTGCTGCCAGCAAAGATTCGCCCCTTGCCAAAAAAGCACAAGAGAAAAACATCAAATTGTTTGAGATTAAATTCAACAATTTGTCGTTCCTAAATATTTTTAAGCACATCAAGTTATATCGGTTTTTGAAAAAAGAAAAGATTGATACGATCATTGTAACTACCTCCCAAGATGTGAAAGCGGCAGGCATAACAGCCAAGCTTGCCCACATCGAACGCATCGTGTATATGAGAGGATTGGCGGTTTCTGTGAAAAACTCCATTATTAATCGGATTTTATTTAATAGCATTTTGACTCATATCATCGCTAATTCATTAGAGACAAAAAAAACTATGGTCGAAAACCTAAATCGGTATAAAAATATTGATGATAAGGTGAAAGTTATTTATCATGGCATTGAGTTAGGGCTGTTTGACAAGCAAGCAAAAGAAAAATTCCCTTACAGTGAAGAACACAAACTTGTGATAGGAACGGCAGGCAGATTGACCATACAAAAACGGCAAAGTGATTTGATAAAGATAGCCTACAACCTAAAAGAAAAGGGTTTGAAATTCAAGATGCTGATTGCCGGAACGGGCGAACTCAAGGCTGAAATTGAGAACATGATTGAAGAATACAAACTTCAACAAGATGTTTTTCTTTTGGATTTTGTTGAAAACATACCTTCTTTCATGCGCAGCATAGATATTTTTGCTCTGACTTCGTCGTGGGAAGGATTTGGCTATGTTTTGGTGGAGGCAATGGCGGCTTCAAAGCCTGTAGTGGCATATAACATTTCGAGTAACCCCGAAGTGGTTCGTGAAAACGAAACGGGCTTCTTGGTTGATTATCCCAATATTGAAATGTTTGGCGAAAAACTTGAGCAACTAATAATCAATTCAAGCGAACGGATACAATTTGGCAAAAACGCTCGAAAACTTGTTGAAAGTAATTTCCAAATTAATGACAAAGTCTCTGAATTAGAAAACTATCTCTTGCATAAAAACGAAGCATAAAAAAAGGAAGTGTTTTTTGCGAAAACACTTCCTTTCATTTCTAAAGCTTCTACCGATTAAGAAATCACTATTTCTCTTTTAACCTTAGCTTGCTCTTCTTCCTTTTTGGGAAGCTCGATGTTCAGAATCCCATTTTTGTATTCGGCTTTGATTTTATCCGAATCAATGCTTTTTGGAAGTGTGAACGAGCGACTGAAGCAACCATAAACAAACTCTTTGCGAGTATAGTTTGTGGTTTCTTCTTCTTTTTGTGCTTCCTTTTCAGCCGAAACTGTCAACACATTGTTGTCAACATCAAGTTTAAAATCTTCTTTGTTCATGCCTGGGGCAGAAAGTTCGAGTTTAAACTCTTTTGCGGTTTCAACTACATTGGTTGCTGGTGCATTGCAGTTGCGGCGTGGAGCTATTGCGCTCACTTCATTTTCGAAAAAGCTATTCATCAAATCGGAAAAGCTTTGATCGTTGTTCCATCTCATAATTTTCATGGTTTTGTTCTCCTTATTTTTTTTGTTAGTATTATATTTTGTTTACGGACACCTTCCTTTCAAATTGCGTGCAAAACATATCTCTATTTTGCAAGAAAATATTAATTATTAGAAAAACAATAAAATAGAAAAACCACCTCTTTATCTAATCGGTCATTATGGCAGTCGTGTTTATTTTACATCTGCCATAATGACATGTTTTGAAATATTAAGGAAGTAAAGCTCCCTTGCTTCAAGGTAGTTATACCATTACATACTATAGCTTAATCCAAACCCAATTTTGTATAATGCCTATAGAGTATTTGTAATAGCTCAATTTACCAAACACCTTCATTTTTACTCAGTATTATACCAATAGTGGGTTTCGTGAAACTTAATGTCATTGTCATATAACTAAACTCTACATTAGGTATTCGAAATCTTCTAAATCCACACTTTCTCCTTAAAGAAATAAATGTTCATAATAATTTAGAAAATATGATTAATTTTGCACCATAAAATCCTATAGTGTTCCGAAAAAAACAATACATATCCTCAGGCTCCTTATCCAAACTGGCTTTCCGCAAACTGCTCAAGAATCGCTTTGCTTTGGTAGCTATGGGTTTTATCGTGTTTCTGATTCTCGTTGCCGTGTTGGGCTATCTCATCACCCCCGACCCCACTCCCTTTGCCAATGCCCAATTCCTCGAACTCAACACCAAGAAACCCGGCTTCAAGGTCACGATGCTCAAAGTGCGCAAAAACCAAACTGAACGCCACACCAACTTCTTCAAACAAATGATTTCGGGCGTAGAACAAAACTACAACTACATCCCCATCCATCGCTATTATTTCCACAACGACAGCATTTTTATAGAAGAGTACACCGGCATGACCCCCAACGAAGGCGAAATCAAAGCCTTCAACATGGCAGATGTGGTCTATGCTGTTCAAGATACCAAAGCTATATATATAAAAGGTAACAATGTTACATTTGCCGATGTTGACGGGCAGATACAAAACGTACCCCTCGCAGCACTCACCCAACAAATCCAAAACGAACATATCGTTTCCAAACGTTTCCTGTTGGGCACCGACCGTTTTGGCAGAGATATTCTCAGTCAGATTATGATAGGCACGCGGGTAAGTCTGTCAGTGGGTTTCATTTCGGTATTTATCTCCCTGCTGATTGGCATATTGTTGGGAGCCTTAGCGGGATATTTTCGCGGTTGGGTTGAC